>CALVLX010000084.1 GCA_944341195.1 uncultured Clostridia bacterium | reverse complement strand
CTTTCGTCCTTCATGTACACGAGCAGTTTGTTTGTCTCCCTGTCCAGGACGACCACGTCGATATCTTCAACGTTATAGTTGCTCGTTATCAGCCCGAACGAAGTTTTCAGGCGCTTTTCATCCACCGTATAGCGCGAATTGACAAGTATGCTCACAAGTAGCGCCGCCGCGCCTATGGTGATAAAAAAGGTGAGTATATAAAGGACGGCGGGGAGCACGGGGTTTACGGCATGGCTCACGCCGTCGGTTATGCACAGACATAGGTTTAAGATAAATCCCGCAAGGCACACGGCCAGCCCGGCTATAATCAATATGAGCGTCAGGCGCGGAAAGGCGTATTTAAATTTCTTCATGGATTTATTATATCGCCATTGCTCGCAAAAAGCAAACGTTGAAGGGGAATATTTTATTTTTGTGCCCTTGCAGGGTTGAAAAAAAATGAGTTATATAGTACAATAATGTATATTACTTGTAAATGGAGAATACCGGCATGATCAAACTTATTAAGAGCGGCGTATATTACACCGGCGGAAAACTTGTAAAGGAGAGCGTTGCCTTTATGCGCGAAGAGCAGAAGAGGGAGGCGGTAAAGGGCACTCTCTCTTATAAAATACTGTCCGCGCACAACTGCGGCGACGAGCAAAATCTCAAACTCAGGTTCGATGCCCTTGCGTCGCACGATATAACCTATGTCGGAATAATTCAGACGGCAAAGGCTTCCGGGCTGAAAAAATTCCCCGTACCGTACACCCTCACAAACTGCCACAACTCTCTTTGCGCCGTCGGCGGCACCATCAACGAGGACGACCATCTCTTCGGTCTCTCCGCCGCAAAAAAATACGGCGGCAACTTCGTTCCGCCCCACCTTGCGGTCATTCACCAGTATATGCGCGAATGCGAGGCGGGCTGCGGCAAGATGATCCTCGGTTCGGATAGCCACACGCGCTACGGCGCCCTCGGCACCATGGCGGTGGGGGAAGGCGGGCCCGAGCTCGTAAAGCAGCTTCTCGGCCGCACTTACGATGTCGCCCGCCCCAAAGTAATAGCCGTCTACTTAAAGGGCAGGCTCAAAAAGGGAGTAGGCCCGCACGACGTCGCCATAGCGCTCGTCGGCGCCACTTTTAAAAAGGGCTTCGTCAAAAATTGCGTGCTCGAATTTATCGGCCCCGGCATTGCCAATCTGTCCATGGACTACCGCAACGGCATAGACGTGATGACTACCGAAACGGCCTGCCTCACGTCTGTCTGGGAGACGGACGAAGTCACCCGCGGGTACTTTATACAGCACGGCAGGGAGGAGGATTTCAAAACTCTGCGCCCCGCCGATCCCGCCTATTACGACGGCGCCGTCGTAATAGACCTTTCGCGCGTAGAGCCCATGATCGCCCTGCCCTTCCATCCATCCAACGCCTATACGATACGCGAAGTCATCGAAAACCCGCGCGAAATATTGCAGAGCGTGGAGGAGGCGGGCAACGCGCTCAAGGGGGGCGGCAGGCCCTTCAGACTGCTCGATAAAATAACCCCTCAAGGAATACTCGTAAGTCAGGGCATAATTGCGGGCTGCGCGGGCGGCACATACGAAAATATCGCCGAGGCCGCCGAGATCATGCGCGGCAAAAGCTGCGGCTGCGACGAATTCTCTCTCTCCGTCTATCCGCAGAGCCAGCCCGTGTTCAAGTGCCTTGCCGATAACGGCTACGTCTCGTCGCTCATGGGCAGCGGCGCGATAGTAAAGACGGCCTTCTGCGGCCCCTGCTTCGGCGCAGGCGACACCCCTGCCGACAACGCCTTCTCCATCCGCCACACCACGCGCAACTTTGAAAACCGCGAAGGCTCCAAACCGGGCGAAGGCCAGCTCTCCGCGGTGGCGTTGATGGACGCCCGTTCCATAGCCGCCACGGCGGCCAACGGCGGCATTCTCACCCCCGCAACCGGGGCAGTCTATTCCAAAAAAATAAAGAAGTATTATTTCGATAAGAGCATATACGAAAACCGCGTCTACCACGGCGCGCTCAAGCCCTGCAAGGGTGCCGAGCTCATATACGGCAACAACATAACCGACTGGCCCGCGCAGATAGCGCTCACAAAGAACGTCCTCATCGAGGCCGTGAGCGTGATAGGGGACGATGTAACCACTACGGACGAACTCATTCCCTCCGGCGAAACTTCGTCCTTCCGCTCCAATCCTCTCCGCCTTGCGGAGTTCACGCTTTCGCGCAAGGATCCCTCCTATGTGGGGCGAGCAAAGCAGGTCAGGGCGGCGGAAGAGGTAAGGAGGAGTACCGGCGCTCTCCCGCAGGATATTTTAAACAAAGTAGGGATTTCCTTACCTAATGACACGATGTTCGGCAGCTGCGTCGTTGCAAAAAAACCTGGCGACGGCTCCGCGCGCGAACAGGCGGCGTCCTGTCAGCGCGTCCTCGGCGGCGTGGCCAACATCGCGCTCGAATACGCCACAAAGAGATACCGTTCCAACCTCATAAACTGGGGTATGCTGCCCCTTGTTGCGGGCAAGCTCGATTTTAAAGTGGGCGACTATATCTATATCGAAGATATAATTTCCCATGTTAAGAACAATGACGGCGCCATCCCCGCAAAGCATATATCGGGCGGCAAGGTAAAGGATATTTATCTGACTTTGGGCGCGCTTACGCAAGAGGAGAAAAAGATAATTCTTGCCGGCTGTCTCATCAACTACTACAAGTCCTGATAATTTTCGGTATCGGACATGAAGATGCGCTTCCTCAGCGGCAACGCGATAAAAATTCTTGCCGCGCTCTCTATGGTCGTCGATCATATCGGCCTGTTCTTCTTTCCGGGTGTGCTGTGGCTCAGGTGCGTGGGCAGAATTTCCTTTCCTCTCTTCGCGTATATGATTGCGGAAGGGTGCAGATATACGGGCAACGCCCTCAAACACATCTCCCTTCTCGCGCTGTCCGCGCTAGTGTGCCAGACGGTGCAGTTTGCCGTCGTTCGCTCGCTCGATATGTGCGTGCTGGTCACGTTTACGCTGTCCGTCGCCGTCATATATTCCTTGAACAGCTTTAAAAGATTGCTCTTTAACGGCGGGGACGCTCCGTCCGTAATTATTTCGGGCGCGGTATTCATAAGTATGGTTTTCCTTACCGCTACTCTCAACGGCATAACGGATATAAACGGCATTGCCTTTTCAATCGAATACGGCTTTTGGGGGTGCATGTTGCCCGTGTTTGCAAGCCTGTTCGATTTCAAGAGCCTGGATGCCGGGCGCGTTGCGCGCCTCGATTGTTTCCCTGTAAAATTCTTCTCTTTCGCGGCTGGGTTGGCCGTTCTCTGCGCATCCGCCGTCAGTCCGGTTCAGTCGTTTGCCCTCATTTCGCTTGCAATCATAGCGCTGTATAACGGCAAAAGGGGCAGGCTCCGGCTCAAGTACTTTTTTTACGTCTTCTATCCCGCTCATATCGGGCTGTTCTATGTGATATCGTGTTTTATTGCATAACGGCATTCATGCGGCGGCGCGCCTTTCTGCGCGCCGCCGCATGAATTTTAAACAACGCCCTTTAAGTTATGCCCCTGCGTGCGGTCGGTACGGGGTGTTCCGTGCCTCTTCCCAGCGTCTGTCCGCCGCCCGTCTGCCCGTCCGAACACCCCGCTGTTCCCGCCGCAAGCAGCGCCGCCGAAAGAACAGCGGAAAGAATTACTCTCTTTATCATGCTAAAAGTTTGTATCCTTCCGGCAAAAATATTCAAAACGCTTGCCATAATAATTTAAATGTGATAAATTAAATGCACCTGAATTTAAAGGTTCGCCTGAAAATTAAGGGAACAGCCTGTATATCCGCGCGGCTATTGCCGCGCCCTTTGGCGGCGCTCCCTTTCAGGCAAAAGGGAGTTTTATCATGTCTTTAAATCGTCTCGCCGTCATTTCGCTCATCATAGGCGACAGAGCAAAGAGCGCCGACGTAAACAATATCCTATCCGAATTCGGCGAATACATTGTCGGCAGAATGGGTGTTCCGTATAAGGCGCGCGGCGTCTCCGTCATCTGCGTCATCATCGACGCCCCCGCGGAAGTCATAAACACCGTCACGGGAAAGATAGGTATGATAGAGGGCGTATCCGCAAAGACGCTCATGAGCAAACTTTGATTGCGATAATATAATTTTGAGGCGGAAGGTCATTCCTGACGCCGAAAGGAGTTTTTATGAAAAGTTGTATAAAAATGCTTGCCGCCGCTCTTGCGGCGGCCGTAACGGCCCTGTCTTTTTCGGCCTGCACCAAGCCTTCGGATGAAGATGCGGTCTCCGTGTATATGCCGGACGGCGCCCCCGCGCTCGCGCTTGCGCAGCTTATGGCCGAAAGTCCCGAGTGGGATAGGGATGTCGAATATAACGTGGTGGATGCAAACACTATCCAGACATACGTCACGGGGGAGATGCCGGCAGATATCTGCGTGCTCCCCGTCAATGCCGCCGCAAAGACGGCGGGGGACGGCTCCTCCTATACAATGCTCGGTGTCGTAACGCACGGCAACCTATATATGCTCTCATCTGAATATTCCGAGCAGATAACCAACGAAAATTTAACTTCGCTCGTCGGTAAAACGGTCGGCTGCATACAGCTTGGCAACTTTGTCGGCGCGGTATTCAAGACTATACTCGACAATGCGCAGATAGAATACGCCGTCATATCCGATGCCGGTCAGGCGAGTGCGGACAAGGTAAATCTGATGAATATCGCCGATCCCGCCAAGGAGATTGTGCCCGGCGCGCTGTTCGATTACATGATAGCCGCGGAACCGGTAATCACGGCCAAGACGGCTTCGGGGCAGCTCTCGGTAGTGGGCGATCTGCAGTCGCTCTACGGCGAAAACGGCTATCCCCAGGCCGTAATGATAGCCAAAAATTCGCTTATCGAGGATAACCCTCAGTTTATTGCTTCGTTTATTGAAGGGGTGAAGGACAGCGCAGAGTGGCTGCTCTCTCCCGAGGCGTTGCCGGCGGACATCGCCGCGGCCGTCAATTCGCACGGCGGAGCCAACTCGCTCACCGAAAAAAATCTCACCAAGAATACTCTCGCCCGCTGCGCCGTAAGTTTTGAGTCCGCCGCCGAGGCCCGTCAGAGCGTTCTCGATTTTATAACTTCTTTCAATCGTGTAACGGGCTCTTCGCTCACGCTCGCCGATAAATTCTTCTACGGCTATACGCAGTAAATTCTTATCGCGGCCGCACTCAACTGCGCCGCCCGAGGTCGCGCTTTGCAAGCAAAATCCCGCCGCTACAGGTCAATAAACTTAATAATATCCGTCGTGGCCGTGGCGTGCATGTGGCTCGTCTGGATTGTCGCCTGCGCCGTTACGGGCAATGAGTATATTGTGCCGTCGGTTGGCGATACGCTCCGCTCTCTGGCGCAGCTCTTCTTTTCGCCCGAAAGCGCTCCCGGGTACTGGCTGGCATTCGGCATGACCTTTGCGCGCAGCCTGGGCGCATGGGCGATGTCCTTTTTCATCGCCTCCTGTCTTGCCGCGCTCACGGCGGCTTCGCCCCGCATCCGCGCGTTCGTCGCGCCCTTTGTCGCCGTCATCCGCATACTGCCCGTCATGGCCGTAACGCTCATGCTGCTCATCTGGTCGTCGCGTTCGTTCGTGCCCGTCATAGTTTCGTTTCTGACGCTGTGCCCCCTCATGTACGCCCAGTTTATAGCCGCTTACGACGGCATCGACGGCAAACTTGTTGAGATGGCAAAGGTCTACGGTCTTCCGCGCGCCGACAGGGTATTCAAAATTTATCTTCCGCAGATGCTTCCGTCCGTTCTCTCGCAGGCGGGGGCCAACCTCTCGCTCTCGCTCAAGGTCGTAGTATCGGCCGAGGTACTTGCCAGCTCTTTCCGCGCGATCGGGGGATTGATCAACCAGGCCAATCTCTTTTTGGATACCGCGCAGATGTTCGCGCTGACTATAAGCGTGCTGATTTTCGGCGGGCTCATAGAGTGGGGGTGTTCCTTTCTCACGCGCGTAACCGACCGATACACAAAGAAGGGAGGGGGCAATGCACATTAAAAACTTTTCAAAAAGTTACCGCGGCGAGCAGGTGTTCAAAAATTTTGACCTCGAAATAGAGGAGGGTGCGGTCACTTGCATACTTGCGCCCAGTGGCGCAGGCAAGACTACGCTGTTGAACGCAATTGCCGGGCTCATACCCTATGAAGGTCAGATTTCTCCCGTAAAATGTTCGTATATCTTTCAGGAACCGCGCCTCGTGCCCTCCCTCACCGTAAGGGGCAACTTAAAGCTCGTCTGTCCCTCCGATGAGCGCATAGACGAGATGTTGCGATATGTTCAGCTCTCCGAAAAGGCGGAAAGCTATCCCGTAAATCTCTCCGGCGGGCAGGCGCAGCGCGTCTCCGTAGCGCGCGGCTTTCTCTATAAAAGCGAAGTCATCCTCATGGACGAACCTTTTTCTTCCCTCGATTTAAAGCTCAAAAGGGATATAATTCGTTGTTTCAACAACCTGCGCTCGTCCGACGGCCGCACGGCTGTTTTCGTAACGCACGATGTGGACGAGGCCGTCTGTCTGGCGGACAGGCTGTTGATTTTAAACAGAGGAAATATAGTGTTCGACCGCCGCGTCGGGGAGCGTTGCGCATTTGGCGCAAGCTGCCCGCTCAGGGAAGAAGTCATGCGCATCCTCATGGAAATGTGCTGAATTTTGTATAATTGTCTCCGCCCCTGCGGCCGCAATGTTGCAGCCGCAGGGGCGGTTTTTGCTTACGGCGCTCCGCCGCGGCGCGCGCAACAAAAAATTTTGTTGCAAAAATGTAAAAAACTTGCCGTAAACATTTTATTTTTACACGGTCTTGTGTTATAATTTTTTTGTAGCGGAAGATATTGCGTCACGGCGCCGCAAATGTAAAACCGGAGCGGTACGCCAGGACGATGAACCATATGTTGATGGCGCTTATGACGGGCATGAGTATCATGAACAGCATGTTTTTAAGTTTGAATCTTGTTATGAACATCGCCGCATAGATGCCCACGGCTCCGCCCATAAGGGCCGAAAGTATTAGTTTCCCGTCGCCGGAGTTGAACGCCTTTTCATCTTCTGTATATTGGTTTTTCTGCGATATCAGCAACATCACCGAATAAAAATTGATTGCAAGTATATAGACCGTAAAAATAATATATAACAGCAACATACATAAAAAGTATTATTCAAAATACCGTTAAAAATACAGGAGGACGCAATGCCTAAAGCAGCTGTACTTATGGGATCAAAATCCGATTTCCCCGTAGTCAGGCCGGCCGTAACGGCTCTTGAAAATATGGGGGTGGAATGCGAAGTGCACGTTATATCCGCGCACAGAACGCCGGTGGAGGCGCACGAATTCGCCTCTTCGGCAAAGGATAAGGGCATAGAAGTCATCATATGCGCCGCCGGCAAGGCCGCCCATCTCGGCGGAGTGATCGCCGCATACACAACCCTTCCCGTCATAGGTCTGCCCGTCAAAACGGATATGATGGGCGGGCTGGACAGTCTGCTTTCAATAGTTCAGATGCCCTCCGGCATACCCGTCGCCACGGTAGGCGTCAACGGCGGGGAAAACGCAGGGCTTCTCGCCGCGCAGATTTTGGGTATAAAGTATCCCGAAGTAGCCGCGGCTCTTTCGCAGTATAAATTAAAGATGCGCGAAAAGATCAACGCGGACGACTGCGCCCTTCAGCAGGAATTAAAGCAATCATAACTCAATACCCGCAGTGCACTCTGCGGGTATTGCTTTTGCGCTTTATTTTGCTTGGAAAGACGGCGTAAAGCGGCTTAAATCGCGCAAAGAGGAGCAGGGCTCCTCAAAGTCACGAAAAGTCGCAGTCGCCCTAAGACAAGACTTTGTGAGTAAAATAAACAACGTTGCAAGGGGAATTCACTTCCCCGCAGCAGCCCCAAATGGCGCATACCTGCGGCTCACCGAGGTGAATTTGC
>CALVLX010000083.1 GCA_944341195.1 uncultured Clostridia bacterium | reverse complement strand
TTGAGATTTCTCCGCTCGCTACGCTCGGTCGAAATGACAGAAAAGGGGCGTGCCGAAATGACGTGAGGACATAACCGGACTTTGAGATTTCTCCATTCCGCGCGCCGCAGGCGTGCTTCAGTCGAAGATGAAAAAGCATTTTAATTAATGCCGGGCGATACCGGCAGGCAGTGAGAGGCATTTTGAAAATTACCGAGGGTATATCCGGCCTGTGTTCCCTTAAACCTGTGACGCCCTTTGCCGTACAGTACACAAAGGGCGCGGCAGGCGCACGAATTTTTCGTGCGCCTGCCGCGCCTTGAAACTGTGATACACGTTATAATACCGCGCCGCGCCCCTTGAGGGCGCGGCGCGGAAAATAAATTTACTTTGTTATGCGGAGGGCCTTGGGCAGGTGGTTTTTTGCTGTTCCGCCCGACACCTTGCACCAGCCGAGGGGGAAACCGAGGTAGGACGCGACGCACCACCCGTTTGCACCGCCGCATTCAAAAGTGCCGCCGGAGAGGTATTTGAGCGCGCCGCCTTCATCCAGGTCGATGAAGCGCGCCTGCCCCTCCTTGAGGCACATTGCGAGCGAGTGGGAAGGTTCGAATCTGTCCCTGACGACGTCGCCGAGGTATATGCCGGCGCGGAGCGTCTGCACATCGGCGGCGGGGCAATCCCCGGGGAGACTGTACAATCTGTCGCCCACGGAATGGAGGCGCGCAAACGTGGTGTTGAGGAACTGCCCTGCAAAGGCGGCGAAGAGCGCCGAAGCTCTTTTATCGGCACGGGGCGCGAGGCGGGCAAAGCCTCCCCCTTCGCCGTCCTGCTTTTTTAAAAGCGCGGCATAGTGCCCTTCCCCCCGCACCAGGTGGGGATATAATTTGATTTCCTTTACGAGGGAAAAGGACGGATGGCGCGCGAGGAAGGCGGATATCTGATCTTCGTCCTCCGCGCGCGAGAAAGTGCATGTGGAATAGACCATGCTGCCGCCGGGGGCGAGCAGCTCCGCCGCGCAATCGAGGATATCGCTCTGGCGGGCGGCGCACATCTCCACGTTGTGAGTGCTCCATTCGGCTGCGGCGCCTTCGTCCTTGCGGAACATGCCCTCGCCAGAGCAAGGGGCATCTACGAGCACCCTGTCGAAGGCGGCGGGCAGGCGCGAGGCTAAAAGGGCGGGCGGGGCGCAGGTGACTACCGCGTTGGTTATGCCCAGCCTTTCGACATTGGATGAGAGCGCCTTTGCACGGGGGAAATTAATTTCGTTGAGAAATATTACACCCTCTCCCGCCATTTCCTGCGCAAGCTGTGTGCCCTTGCCGCCGGGCGCGGAGCAGAGATCGAGCACGCGCTCACCGGGGCGGACGCCGAGAAGGGGCGCGGCGCACATGGCCGAAGGCTCCTGAACGTAGTAGACGCCCGCGGCGTGCAGAACCGTTCTGCCCGGCTTTTCTTCGGATATGTAAAAGCCGTCCCGCTCCCACGGGACGGGCTCGAGCGCGAAGGGAGAAATTTCCCTGAAACGTTCAACCGTCGTCTTGAGGGTATTGACGCGCAGCCCCCTTTCGGGAGGGCGGGAATACGATGCGAAAAATTCTTCGGCATCGACGCCAAGTTCGCGCTTCATTCTCAGGACAAATTCTTCGGGGAGGTTCATTTGAGCATCTCCCTCATGCCGGCCGTATCGACTATCAAAAGGTCGCTCATCTGCCTGGCGTTTTTGGTGCGCACGGTGGAGTCGTCCTCCTCGCAGACGTATACGGTGCAGTCCGCAAGTTTTTGCGAATACGTGCCGCCCTGTTCATAGATGGCGCCGACGAGGGGCATGGAGACATCCACGTCGTCCTCTATATTGCGCGAAAAGGTGAATACCTGGCCGTACAGCCTGCCTTCCTTTCTGCGCTTGCGGCGGCTTAAATAGATATAAAATTTTGTGCGGTTGCGGCTGCGGCGCTCGCGCGCGGCGTCGCGGTCTTTTATATACTTTTCAAAGGCGGCCGACGTGGGCTTTACCACGTTGTGCGAACTTATCCTGCCCTGCTTTACGCCCATATCGGCGGCGAGGGACGCAACGCCCACTCCGCGTATGCGGCACAGCTCCTCCACCACCTTCATGGTGGCGTAGGCGTCGTCGGCGGCGCGGTGGGGCGTGAACACGACGTTGAGTTTTTCGGTGATATATTCCAGACCGAACTGGCGGGAAAAATCGCCGACGTGCGTCATGTACATTATCTGGCTGTCCAGAAAGCTGAAGTCGAACGAAGGAAGGTGAAAGCGGCGGGTTTCCAGATCGAGGTACTTTACGTCGTTCAATATGGCGTGGCCGAAGACGAGGTTGTTTTTATCTTCCAGCAGCTGCTTTATAAAGGAATATACCGCCGGGAAGGGCGGATGTTTTTTGAACTCCGCATAGTCGTAGGGCAGTTCCAGCCCCCTCTCGCCCCGCCTGTCGGTGAGGTGGAAGGCGCCCTTGGGATTGATGAGGATATCTTCCTTTTTTATGATATTGAATTGTTCGTCGCAGAGGACGTAACCGAACGCGCAGATTTTGGCCATGGTTTTGTGCACGCTTGCGCATTCAATATCGAAAAAGACGAGGTTCATACCCTATCATTATATCAAATCGCCCTCAAATTGGCAACGGATTTTACGGCGCAAAGAGCGCGCGGCGCAAACAATTTGAGCCGCGCCGCGCGCAAGGACGCTATTGCTCCTTTACGGAGGGCAGGAAGGAAAAACCGCGGGCGAGGTCGGCTTCATCGGGGATGTAGTCCTTCAAAGTGCCGTCGTTGAAGCATTTATAGGCGGCCATGTCGAAATACCCCGTGCCTGTGAGGCCGAACAGGATGACCTTTTTGCGGCCGCTTTCGCGGCACTTTAAGGCCTCGTCCACGGCCACCTTTATGGCGTGCGCCGATTCTGGGGCGGGAAGTATGCCTTCGCACCTTGCAAAGCGTTCGGCCGCGGCGAAAACTTCGGTCTGCTTCACCGCCTCCACGCGCATATAGCCGTCGTGATAGAGCTTGGATACCACGGGACTCATGCCGTGATAGCGCAGGCCGCCGGCGTGGTCGGGCGAGGGCATGAAGCCGCAGCCGAGAGTGTACATTTTGGCGAGAGGGGTTATCTTTGCGCTGTCGCAGAAGTCATAGGCGTATCTGCCGCGCGACATGGAGGGACAGCTTGCAGGCTCCACCCCTATGAAATCTATATTGTTTGCGCCCTGAAGTTTTTCGGCCATATAGGGGGCGATGAGTCCGCCGAAGTTGGAGCCGCCGCCCATGCAGCCTATTACGGTATCGGGCATGACGCCGTACATATCGAGGACGGCCTTGCTCTCCAGCCCTATCACCGTCTGGTGCAGAAGGACGTGGTCGAGGACGGAGCCGAGCACATAGCGGCAGCCGGGGGTGCGCGTGGCCTCCTCCACCGCCTCGGCTATGGCGCAGCCGAGCGAACCGCCCGTGCCCGGAAAGCGCGAGAGCAGCTGCCTGCCCGCGTTTGTGGTATCGGAGGGCGAGGGCGTGACCGAAGCGCCGTATGTGCGCATTACCTCCCTGCGGTAGGGCTTCTGTTCATAGGAAGTTTTTACCATGAACACCTTTAAATCGAGGCCGTAGAAGGCGCAGGCCATGGCCAGCGCGGTGCCCCACTGCCCCGCGCCCGTTTCGGTGGTGAGGCATTTGAGCCCCTGCTCCTTTGCATAGTAGGCCTGGGCTATAGCCGAATTGAGCTTGTGCGAACCCGAGGTATTGTTGCCTTCGAACTTGTAATAAATTTCCGCGGGGGTATCGAGCTCCCTTTCCAGAAAGTACGCGCGCACGAGCGGCGAGGGGCGGAAATTGGCGTAGAAGGAGCGTATTCCTTCGGGAATCTCAATCTCCTTATCGGTACTGTTGAGCTCCTGCCGGACGCACTCGCCGCAGAACACGCCTTCGAGTTCGGCCGCCGAACAGGGCTTGCCCGTGGCGGCGTTTAAAAAGGGAGCGTGGTCTTCGGGCATGAAAGCCTTTAAGTTGAGCCATGCTTTGGGCATACGCGATTCGGGAAGATAGGTTTTGTAGGGAATTTTTGCAGACATAATGTTTACCTCCTTGTTTGTCCGCCGCGGACACAGCCGCGCAACGCAGTTTTAAATAGCCCTAAATCATGTCCCCACGCACGGGACGGCGGATAAAAAAACACACGGATAAAATCCGCTTGGGACGAATTTTATCCGTGTTGCCACCCAATTTCACCGCACGGGTGCGGCCTTGTTTACAGGCATCAGACAATGCCCTCTTTCTGTAACGGGAAAGCCCCGTCGGACGCTACGCAGAGATATTATATAACCTTCACGCCCGCTCTCGGTAACCCATTCACCCGCGAAAGGCGCTCCCCTTCCACCGCCGGGAGCTCTCTTGACAGCCCTTCATTATGCAGGTTACTCTTTACCTCAACGATTTAGTCTATCTATTTTTTATCATTATAAGCAAAGAGAGATAAATTTGTCAAGGGTTTGAAAAAAATATTTTTGTGAAATTTTTGTGCAGTCCCCCTTTATGCGGGGCGGACAGGGAATACAGGGGGATATAAATGTTTAAAATTCCTATTCACGATTGACAGATTTATGCAAAAGTGGTATTGTTGTATAAGAGAGGTAAAATTATGAAGATTGCGGCATTTGAAGTGCAGGAATACGAACTTAAAGACTTTAAAAGGGCTGCGGAATACGGCCTGGACGCGCAGCTGCACGGCGAGCTTTTGACAAAGGAAAACATAGGGCTCGTTAAGGGCTGCACGGGCGTGACGACGCTGGGTTTTTCCGACCTTTCAGCCCCCATGCTCAAGGAGCTGGCGGCCCTTGGAATAAAATTTTTGGCGACGAGGACTATAGGGTTCAACCACATAGACCTTGAGGCGGCAAAGAAGTACGGCATCCGCGTGAGCAACGCATACTACGAGCCCTACAACGTGGCGGACTTTACCGTCATGCTCATGCTCATGCTGTTGAGGAAGGCGAAAATTTCCGTCTGCCGCGCGCTTGTTAACGACTTTTCGCTGGACGGAATGTGCGGAAGGGAGATGAGAAATCTGACCGTGGGCATAATAGGCGCGGGAAAGATAGGAAGGAGCGTGATAGGCAATCTGCAGGGATTCGGCTGCAGGGTGCTGGCTTACGATCCTTACATAAAGGAACCCGTGGACGGCGCGGAACTGACAACACTTGACACATTATACAAGGAGAGCGACATAATTTCGCTGCACGTGCCCCTGACGCCGCAGAACCACCACATGATAGACGGCAAGGCCATACAAAAGATGAAGGACGGCGTGCTGCTGATAAACACGGCGCGCGGCGGACTTGTGGACACCGAGGCGCTCATCGACGCGCTGGAGAGCGAAAAGATAGGCGGCGCGGGGCTGGACACGATCGAACAGGAGGACGGCGTTGCGCACATAGACCTGCGTGCGAGGATTGTGGGCAAGCGCGATATCTTTTACTTGAAACAGTTCCCCAACGTAATATTTACGTCGCACTACGCATTCTTTACGGAGGAGGCAACCTCCGCCATGGTGGAGTGCGCGCTGAAGAGCCTTGCGGCCTTTGACGAGGGAAAGCCCAATCCCTTTGAGGTAAACGTGTGACGGCACATGATTTTTAAAAACAAGGATGCCGCCCGGCGGAAGATTTCCGCCGGGCGGCAAAAATTTTAGCGGCGCGGACTGCATATGCAGTCCGCGCCGCTGTTTTAAACGTGCAATATAGGCAGACAGCGCCGTCAGGCCTTATCCTGACCGGATTGCTGTTCGGACGAAGCCTCGCCGGCCTCCTCCTGCTCCCTTTCGGGCTCTTCATCCCTGTCCTTTTTGAAGAGACGGAACTTTTTGTCTTCCTCCTCTTCCGCCGCGGCGGGCTTGTGCTTTTTGGTGACGATCATCTTTTCGATGCGGTGCTCTTCGACGAGCAGCACATCGACTTTTACATAGTCGTTTTCGCATTCGGCGGTGGTTCCGTCGTCGGGCACTTCGCCCAGCATCTCGCACACGTAGCCGCCGAAAGTTTCGTAATCGGCCTCTTCAAGCTCCTCTTCGGGCAGTTTGAGCTCCATGGCTTCGATGACCTCGTCGAAGGGTGCGAGGCCGTTGACTTCCCACTTGTCCTCTTCGAGCTTTTTGATCTCGTATTCGGGGGCTTCGCCCTTTTCGTTGAGATCGCCGACGAGCAGTTCGATGAGATCGTGCAGGGTGATTATGCCGTTTATGCCGCCGTATTCATCGAGCACTATCGCAAAATATTCGCGCGTTGACCTCATGCGGTAGAAGAGATCGTCGGCCTGCATCGTCTCCGAGATGAACACGGGGGGCATTATGGCCTGTTTGGTGACGTTTTCCTTGGATTTATCGGAGAGACGGAAGTATATCTTTGTGTTGAGCACGCCGATGACGTCATCCATATTTTTGCCGCACACGGGGTAATATGTGTGGTTGGACTGCTTTATGGTCTCCTCCCAGACGGAGGGATCGTCCCGCTCGAAGAGGAAATCTACCTCCTTGCGGTGGGTGCACACTTCGCCGACGTCGTTTTCCTTAAATTCAAAAATATTCTGGATGAACTCGTTTTCGTTTTCGTCGATGGAGCCCTTCTCGCTGCCCGCTTCGGCCATGAGCTTTATCTCCTCTTCGGTGACTTCCTCGCCCGAATCTTCGGGCTTGATGCCTATGAGGCGGAGAATGCCGTTGGCGGAGACGGTGAGCAGCCACACGAAGGGCGCGAAGGCATAGGATACGAAATTGAGTATGCCGGAGAGAATGAGAGAGAGTTTTTCGGCATTGCGCATGGCTATGCGCTTGGGCACGAGCTCGCCGAACACAATGGAGAAATAAGAGAGTATGAGCGTGATGACTATCATCACTATTGTGCTCACTACGTTATAGTACTGGCTGTTTTCGGGCCCGGGCGCGCCTATCATGGCGTTTGTAAGGGGCTCCGAAAAGCTGTCCGCCGCGAAGGCCGAGCCGAGCAGGGACGCCAGCGTTATGGCGACCTGGATGGTGGAAAGAAATTTGGACGAATTTTTGGTGAGGCGGCAGATTCGCCTGGCACGCTTGTTGCCGTCCTCGGCCAGCTTTTCCATCTTGGTAGAGTTTGCCGAGATTACGGCGATTTCCGCGCTTGCAAAGATGGCGTTTAGAAAGATGAGCACCACCTGTAACACGAGAGCCCATATAAGTTCGCCTGCAGTCATATTTATTCAGCATACAGCGCACAACACTTGCAGTGCGCATTGTGGAAGCAAAAAATTGTATTTTTTAATTATTTTTTTGCTTTTTTACAACATAAAAAACACAACCCCTCTGCCCTGCGGGCAAAAAAGTTATGTTCGCACTATCAAGTATTAAGCTATACGCACTTCGGGGCACGCTACTTGGGCTGTCGTCCACTATGCTTAAATCCTCCTATGAATATATATTATCACAGCGGTGAGAGAGATGTCAAGCAATTGAAGTAAATTTTTTAACTTTGGTTCAGAAAGTAAATATTGCCCCGCGCGGAATGCATCCGCGCGGGGCAACGGAAAATTTTTGATAACTTATCAGATGCGCTTATCCGGTTTGTAGGTGGTGTGGAGAACCTCGTGCGCCCTGTGGCTGTTGGGGAAGATGAAGTAATCTTCGTAGAGCATGTCCATTACGGGCGAATTGGAAGATCTGCGGAGGTCGGAATGGCCGTCCGAAAAATAGAGAACCTTTGCGCGGGCCTCCTTTAAGTTGATATCCGCGGCGTTGCGCACGCTGTCCGAAAGGGTGGGCTGGCCGCCGCCGTTTACGCAGCCGCCGGGGCAGGCCATGACTTCGACGAAATCATACTTCTTTTCGCCCGATTTTATCTGCTCGATGAGTTTTACGGCGTTTTCGAGCCCGGAGACGACGGCAACCCTCAGCGTTTTGCCGGCCACGAGATATGTGGCCTCCTTTATGGGGTTGGAGCCGCGCACGGCGAAGAAATCAAGAACTTCGAAATTGCCGTCGAGCATGTGCGCGGCGGTGCGCAGAGCGGCCTCCATTACGCCGCCGGTGGCGCCGAATATGGCGCCGCCGCCCGTGGCTATGGAGAAAGGATTATCGAATTCTTCGTCGGGCAGTTTTGTAAATTCTATGCCGGCCGTCTTGATCATGCGGGCGAGCTCGCGCGTGGTGATGGCGGCGTTGACTTCGCCCTCCATTTCCTCGCGGTGGCATTCGTACTTTTTGGCCGTGCAGGGGATTACAGAGACGGTGAAGAGATCTTCGGGGCGGATGTGATGCTTTTCGCACCAGTAGCTCTTTAAGAGCGCGCCGAACATCTGCTGGGGAGATTTGCAGGTGGAGATGTTGGGGATGAGCTCGGGATAGCGCTGTTCCACGAACTTAACCCACGCGGGGCAGCAGGACGTGAACATGGGCATGGGCTTGCCCGTCTTGATGCGGTTGATGAGCTCGGACGCCTCCTCCATTATCGTCAGGTCGGCCGTGACATCCATATTGAACACTTCGCAGTTGCCCAGCCTCCTGATAGCGGCGACCATTTTGCCTTCCACATTGGTGCCGAGGGGCATATCGAAGGCTTCGCCCAGAGTGGCGCGTATGGAGGGCGCGGTGAAGAACACCACCTTTTTGGTGGGATCGGCGAAGGCCTTCCACACTTCGTCTATAGTGGAGCGCTCGGAGAGGGCACCGACGGGGCAGGCTACTATGCACTGTCCGCAGCCGACGCAGACAGATTCGGCCAGGGGCATATCGAAGGCCGAACCGATATGCACGTTGAAGCCGCGGCCTATGGAGCCGATGGCGTTGACATGCTGCTTGCGGCAGGCCGCCACGCAGCGCATACAGTTGATGCACTTATCGTTGTCGCGAACGACATAGGGAGCGGAGTCATCGATGGGGAGAACAAAGTCTTCGCCCTTGAATCTGTCCTCATCCACGCCGTAGCCCAAAGAGAGCTTTTGCAGTTCGCAGTTGTGGTTTCTTTCGCAGGAAAGGCACTTCTTTTTGTGCTTGGAAAGGAGCAGTTCGAGCGTCATTTTGCGGCTTTCGCGGCACTTCTGGGTGTTGGTGCGCACCTCCATGCCCTCGGCTACGGGATAGACGCAGGCGGCGACGAGGCCGCGCGCGCCCGTGGCTTCGACGACGCACATGCGGCAGGAGCCGACGCAGGAGACATCCTTTAAATAGCAGAGCGTGGGAATGACGATGTGGGCCTTGCGGGCGGCATCGAGGATGGTGGTGCCTTCGGGCACGGTTACGGATATATCGTTTATTTTTAAAGTTACGTCTTTAGCCATTGTGTTCACCTCAGTTCCTTACTACCGCGCCGAATTTGCAGTTTGCCATGCAAACGCCGCACTTGATGCAGATATCCTTATCTATTACATGCGCCTCCCTTACCTTGCCCGTAATTGCGTGGGTGGGGCAATTGCGCGCGCACAGCGTACAGCCGCGGCACTTCTGGGGATCGATGGAATAAGTAAGGAGAGCCTTACATACGCCCGCTTCACAGTGCTTCTTTTCGATGTGATCGACATATTCCTGGCGGAAATAGCGGAGGGTGGAAAGTATGGGATTGGGCGCAGACTGACCGAGGGCGCAGAGCGAAGACTGCTTCATGTGAGAGGCGAGTTCTTCTATCTTTACCAAATCTTCTGGCTCGCCCTTGCCTTCGGTTATCTTGGTGAGGAGCTGCAGAAGCCTCTTGGTGCCTATGCGGCAGGGCGTACACTTGCCGCAGCTCTCATCGGCGGTGAATTCGAGATAGAACTTGGAGATATCGACCATGCAGTCGTCTTCGTCCAAAATTATCATGCCGCCCGAACCCATCATGGAGCCGATGGCGACGAGGCTGTCGTAATCTATGGGAGTATCTATGCACTGCGCGGGAATGCAGCCGCCGGAGGGGCCGCCCGTCTGGGCAGCCTTGAATTTTTTGCCGCCGGGGATGCCGCCGCCGATCTCTTCGACTATTTCGCGGAGAGTGGTGCCCATGGGAACTTCGACGAGGCCGACGTTGGTTATCTTGCCGCCGAGCGCGAATACCTTTGTGCCCGACGAAGTCTGCGTGCCGATGGATGCGAACCATGCGGCGCCGTTGTTGATTATGGGGTTGATGTTTGCCCACGTTTCGACATTGTTGATTATTGTGGGCTTGCCGAACAGTCCCTTGACGGCGGGGAAGGGCGGACGGGGACGGGGCTCGCCGCGGTGGCCTTCGATGGAGGTGAGGAGAGCAGTCTCCTCGCCGCAGACGAACGCGCCGGCGCCGAGGCGGATTTCGATATCGAATTCAAAGCCGAGCCCCAGAATATTCTTGCCGAGGAGGCCGTATTTGCGGGCCTGTTCGAGGGCTATCTGCAGGCGGTGTACGGCCACGGGATATTCGGCGCGGACGTAGATATAGCCCTGATGCGCGCCTATGGCGTAGCCGGCTATGGCCATTGCCTCGAGCACGCTGTGGGGATCGCCTTCGAGCACGGATCTGTCCATGAATGCGCCGGGATCGCCCTCATCGGCGTTGCACACGACGTACTTTACATCGCTCTGCGAGGCCTTGGCGAACGACCACTTGCGCCCCGTGGGGAAGCCAGCGCCGCCGCGGCCGCGGAGACCGGAGGCGGAGACTTCGTTTATTACGTCGTCCGGGGACATGGACGTGAGAACCTTTTCGAGGGCGGAGTAGTCGCCCGCGGCGAGAGCTTCTTCGATATCTTCGGGAGCGATGACGCCGCAGTTGCGGAGCGCTATGCGCATCTGCTTTTTATAGAAGGGCGTTTCGGCAAAGGGGATTATGGTGCCGTCCTCCGCCACCGTGCCCTGATAGAGGAGCTCCTTTAGTAGCGCGCCGCCCTTGACGAGATGTTTTTCCACGACGGTTTTGGCGTGTTCGGGAGTCATCTGGGCGTAGAACGCGCCCTCGGGATAGACAATCATTATGGGGCCGAGCGAGCAGAGGCCGAAGCAGCCCGTCTTGACTATGAGGACGTCGTCCAGCTTAAATTCCTTTAAGGATTTTTCGAGCTGTTCGATGACCTTCATGGAGTGCGAGGAGGTACAGCCCGTACCGCCGCAGACGAGAACCTGCTTTCTGTAACCAGTCTGCTTGGCGAGCTTTTCGCCCTGTTCGCGCACGACGCGCCTTACATCGATGAGCGCCTTCTTTTTTGCGCGGATAGCGTCGATTTCCTTTATGTTCATACCTCTTTCCTCCTGTATGAATCGAGAATGCCCTTGACCATTTCGGGCTTGAGCCTGCCGTGGACGTCTTCGTTGACGGTCATTACGGGAGCCAGGCCGCACGCGCCGACGCAGCGGCAGCTATCGAGAGAGAAGAGGCCGTCCTGCGTGCATTCGCCGCACTTTATGCCGAGTTCGCTTTCGACTTCCTGAAGTATCTTTTCGGAACCCTTGACGTAACATGCCGTGCCGAGGCAGACCGAGATGCGGTACTTGCCCTTGGGGTTGAGCGAGAACTGGGAATAGAACGTAGCCACGCCGTATACTTCCGAAAGGGAAATATTGAGCCCTTCGGCTATGGTCTTCTGTACGGGCAGGGGCAGATAGCCGTAGATGGCCTGCGCCTCCTGGAGAATGTGCATGAGGCACCCGGGGGTTGAGCGCGACTGCTCGATTACCTCTTTGAGCTTTTGCGCCTGTTCGGGCGTGCCCAAAGAGCCTTGGCATTGTTTCATAAATTCCTCCTATCCACATAAAAAAGTTTGCTTATGTTTTATTGACAACATTTATTGTATCATACAGATAAAATAATATCAATTTAATTTGCATGAAAATTTGAACATGCGGGGCAAAATATTTAAGCCGCGTAAAAATTCCCCGCGGAGGGACTCCGCGGGGAAGAAAAATCATTGTACAAACAACAGGTGTTTTAACAGGCATTTTACAGCCGGGCCCCTATATCATAAGGGGGCTTTAATACTGTCCGGTACGACGCGCCGCCGTGAGGAAAAATCAGAGGGCGAGATTTTTTACAACCTCGCAGAGGAAGCCGCGCGAGGAGACCTTGCGCGCGGATACCCCCTCCCTTTTAAAGAGGGGAATGAGGTCGCCCGTCATGCAGCCGCCCTCTATCGTGTCGAGCACGGCTCTTTCGAGCCTTGAAGCGAAGGTAACGAGATCGGCATTGCCGTCCAGCTCGCCGCGCTTTTTTAACGCGCCAGTCCACGCCCATATGGTGGCGACGGAGTTTGTGGAAGTCTCCTCGCCGGCAAGGTGCCTGTAGTAGTGCCTTGTCACGGTGCCGTGGGCGGCTTCAAATTCATACTTGCCGTCCGGCGAGACGAGCACGGAACTCATCATGCCCAGCGAACCGTAGGCCGTGGCAACCATGTCGCTCATTACGTCGCCGTCGTAATTTTTACATGCCCAGAGCAGGCCGCCTTCGCTGCGCATGACGCGCGCCACGGCGTCGTCTATGAGGGTATACAGAAACCATATGCCCGCGTCGTCGAATTTTTTGGCGTACTCCGAGGAGAATATGTCGTTGAAGATATCCTTGAAGCGGTGGTCGTAGACCTTGGAGATGGTGTCCTTTGCGCCGAAGATGACGGGCAGGTTATATTCAAGCGCGTAGTTGAAACAGCTGCGCGCAAAGGAAGCTATGGAGTCATCCATATTGTGTACACCCTGCACTATGCCGCAGCCATTGAAGGAATGGATGAGCCGGCGGGAGACTTCCCTCCCCTCGCCGTCCTCGATGACAAGGTAGGCGGACTGCCCCTTTTGGGCCCTCTCCTCCACGGCGTTATATATGTCGCCGTAGGCGTGGCGCGCGAGCACAATGGGCTTTTTCCAGCCGGGCACATAGGGGGTTATGCCCTCCGCGAGTATGGGCGCGCGGAAGACGGTGCCGTCCAGAATGCGGCGGATGGTGCCGTTGGGGCTCTTCCACATCTTTTTGAGTTTGTATTCCTCCACGCGCTGCGCGTTGGGGGTGATGGTTGCGCACTTGACGGCTACGCCCAGCCGCTTTGT
>CALVLX010000082.1 GCA_944341195.1 uncultured Clostridia bacterium | reverse complement strand
AAGGGGGCGTTCCGCAGATAAACGCCAACTTTTCGGCGGTCGTGCAGATAAGCGATTCGGAGGGCGCCCGCCCCGAGGAGGTGTCCCAGGGCATAGTGCCGCAGAGCGTGCTCGCCGGCGGCGAGAGGGCGATAAGGGAGATGTTTCTCTCCCTCATAGATGCCCTGCGCTCGGCCGATTGCGACGCCCTCGGACTCAGGACGCTGTTGTACCGCTTCAATCACGGCGGGTACGAACAGTTCAAGGGCGATGTGCTCTCCGGCTCGCGCGTTGCCATAGATATAGATCTGCGTTCCGCCGGCTGAACAGCGGTTGTCTGCCATGGCCAAAGGGGTGTAAAATGCGCAAAAATAGCGGAATATGTGCCGTTCAACGCACTAAAGCGGGGCGGGCACATGCCCGCCCCGCTCCCCGCGCGGATGATGATATTTTTTTGCATGATTTTGTCCGCGCGGCATCTCTTACGCCGCGTTGGCGCTGTTCAGGTGTGCCAGCGTTTCGATTATCAGCTTGGCCAGCAGCGTTATGTCCCTGTCGGTGACGCCTTCGGCCGAACAGGAAGAAAGTATCTCGGCGGTGCGCCTGGCGCCGTCGCCCGTAACGTCCCTCCCTATGGCCTCGGCTATACGCTTTGCCGCGCTCTCCAGCTCGTCGGAGGGCACATATCCCTCAATGAGCGTAGCAATCACGCTCTCCGTTGCGCTCGCCCCGTCGCGGCTCCGAATAAACTGCTCATACCACACGTATATTACCGTAGAGAGTGAACCGATCGTAAAACCTCGCCTGCATACCGCAGGCAGCTCGTCGATGATATATTCAAAGTCGAGATTTGCCGCGGCGGCGAATACGGCATAGAATATGGTGCCGAGAACAAAGGGCAGAAAGGTCAGAACCTTCTTCTGGCAGTTCTTCATGAGAGTGCGCTTGAGCGCCTGAACGACGGCGCAGGTGAATACGGATATAAAGGCTATATCCGCGCCGTAAGAAGTCAGGGTTTCTATCATGCTCAGAACATCCATTTTTTCTCCTCCTCAAAGTTTTGTCCCTCCCGACGCGGAAAGATTTATCCTTCAGGAACAGAATTTTACCCGACGGTTTATTTGTAATACGCGGGCGCTCATTCAAAACACTCTGCAAAAAAATAAAAATAAAATAAAAATGTGCTCAAAGCGACGTGCTAAACAGTTGCGCCGGCATGTCGAAATATGGTAAAATTTATCTATGAGAATGCACAAAAAGAGCCACCTCGAAGAGCGCCTCGCCGCCTGCGGCGGCATCCTCACGGTGGCCGACCTCGGCGAAAAGAATATGAAACTTGCCGCGCAGCGCCGCGATCTGCTGCCCCTCGGGGAGATATTCGGCTCTCCCCGCCCCGTGCACCTGGAGATCGGCTGCGGCAAGGGCGGTTTTGTAAACAAAATGGCCGCCCTTCATCCCGATGTAAACTTCATCGCCGTCGAAAAGATCTCCAACGTAATGATAGAGGCCTGCGAAAGCGCCCTTGCGTCGGGGCTCCAAAACGTGCATTTTTTGATCTGCGCGGCGGAGGTGCTGCCCAGATACATCGGCGAAGGCTCGGTCTCGCGCATATACCTCAATTTTTCCAATCCTCTGCCCAAACAGGGCTTTGCCAAACAGCGCCTCACCAACCCCAGGTTTTTAAAGATATATAAATACCTCCTCGCCGAAGGGGGCGAAATATGGCAAAAGACGGATGACGAAGCCTTCTTCGATTACTCGCTCGAAAGCTACGCGCAGGAGGGCATGAACATTCTCTCCGTCTGCCGCGATCTCGCCTCGCACAATTTCGAAGGCAACGTCATCACCGAGCACGAGGCAAAGTTCATGGCCCAGGGCAAAAAAATATTCAGGGCGGTGGTGCGCGCATGAGCGGTGTACAGATTGCAATACTCGTCGCCGCGTGCGTATGCGCAGTCGCTCTCGCCGCGCTGTTCTGCTGGTATTCCAACAGCAAACTCGGCGTAACTAAATACGATATCGAAAGTCCCAAGCTGACTATTCCGTTCAGAATAGTGCACCTCTCCGATCTTCACGCCAAGCGCTTCGGCAAAAGAAATTGCCGCCTCGTGCGCGCGGTGCAAAAACTCAAGCCCGATATCATAGCCTTTACGGGCGACATAATCCACCTGTACAGAAAGCCGGGTGAGGAGGCCGCCCTTGAGTTCGTGGAACAGCTCGTCAAAATCGCGCCCTTCTATTACGTCTCGGGCAATCACGAGATGAGGTATAAAAACTACCGCGAATTTTCCAAAAAACTTTCGGATGCCGGCGCGATCGTGCTCGAAAACGAATACGTAATGACGCACGGCGTCGCGCTTGTGGGGCTGGGCTGCGCCCACCTCAAGAACAATAAAATTTTCGATATCACGCCCGACTTCGATACCTATAAGATACTGCTCGCCCACGAGCCGCAGTTTTTAAGGCGGTATGCAAGGGCGGGGTACGATCTCGTCCTCAGCGGGCACGCCCACGGCGGTCAGTGGCGCTTTCTCTTCACCGACCAGGGGGTGTACGCACCGGGGCAGGGACTGTTGCCCGAACTGACTTCGGGCGAGCATATATTGGGGGATACACACATGATAATCTCGCGCGGGCTCGGCAATTCGGAGTTTCCGCTCAGGATAAACAACCGCCCAGAAATTGTGGTGATAGACCTTAAAAGTCCGCAGTAAGATTACTGCGGACTTTTCATTTTGTTTAGTTTTTTATGTGCGCTGCGGCTCATCGCCTCTCGCTGTTGCCCCGGGGATAGGCCGGCGCGCGTCAGTCTATCAGCAGCGCCAGTATGCCCTTTATGGCGTGCAGCTTGTTTTCCGCCTGTTCCATTACCACGGAGTGTTTGCCGTCTATTATGTCGGCGGTAACTTCCACTCCGCGTGAAGCGGGGAGGGGGTGCATGAATATCACGTCCGGCTTTGCAACCGAAAGCACGGAGTTGTTCACCTTGTAGGGCGCCATTATGTGCATCTCCTCTTCCGAAGGCCTGCTGTGGTAGCGGTAGCTGTCCGTATATATTATGTCGGCATCCTTGGCGGCAAAGTAGGGATCGTCCGTAATGGTTATGGTGCCGTACTGCTCCGCGCGCAGAATGTGTTCGCGCTTTATTCTGAATTCCGAAGGCGTTGCAACGGCTATGTCCATGCCGCACTTTATTCCGCCCATTATCAGCGAGGCGGCAACGTGCGAACCCTTGCCTATATATGCTATCTTCAGTCCTTCAAGGCGTCTCTTGTTCTCCCATATGGTGAACAGGTCGCACACCGTCTGCACGGGATCGAAGTCGTCGTTGGTGGAGTTTATTATGGGTATGGGCGAAACGGAGACGTAGTTATCCAGTTCACTCTGCGCTATGCCGCGCGTGACCAGCGCGCCCACGCCGTAGCGGGCGAGCACGGTGACTATGTCCTTTATATTTTCGCCCGCGCGCATATCGCGTTCGTTGTAGGGCAGGTTTATGCAGCTTCCCCCGAGCTGGTGGGCGGCCACCTCCAGCGCGGAACGTGTGCGCAGCGAAGTGTCGCCGAAGAGCAGGGCAAGGGTGACGTCGCGGAATATTCTCGTGTCCTCGTGGGCGATGAACTTGTCCTTCATGGCCCTTGCGGCGTAGAGAAATTCAAATATCTCCTCGGCCGAAAAATCGGCCAGCTTTGTCATGTGCTTGTAGTTTACGCCGTATCTGGGCGAATAGCGGTTAATATCCATATATTTTTCCTCTATATTTGTTTGCGGAACGTATCCTTATATCCATTATACCACACGGCGCGCGTTTTATCAAGTGCCTTGCAAAAATAATTGTGCTTTGCTTGTTTCAAAAGGCGAAGCGAATTTCGCGCGCGGCGGGGCTCTTTTGTCTTTTTGCGCAACTTACGGGCGGGAATTTTCCGCCTGCACCCTCGAAAACACGCAGCCGCAGTAGTTCTGGCGGTACAGGTTGTACTGTGCCGAAAGCCGGCAGCTTCGAAGGTATCCTTCCGCCTTTTTAAAGTCCGAAGGCAGCCATTTAACTCCCGCCCTCGCGGCGCAGGCATAGCCTATGTCGTTCAGGAGCCGCGCGTTCTTCAAGGGGCTGAGGGTGAGGGTGGTGGCTATGTATTCAAAGCCGTTTTCCGCCGCCGTCCTGGCCGTGCGGTCAAGGCGCAGTTCAAAGCATTTTGCGCACCTGGCGCCGCCCTCCTTTTCGTCTTCCAGCCCCTTAACTGCGGCATAGTAGGCTTCCTTTTGATGGTCGCAGTCCAAAAAGTCGGCCCAGCCCGTCTCATTTAAGAGGCGTATGAGCTCGCCCTTCCGCTTCAGGTATTCCTCCGTCTCTATGTTGGGGTTATAAAAGAGCACGGTTATGTCCATAAGTGAATGCAGCCTCTCCAGGCAGGTTGTTGCGCAGGGCGCGCAGCAGGCGTGCAGCAGCAGTTTTTTGCCCTTTGCGCCGTTGTTTTCTATCTCTTCGAACATTTTTTTGTTGTAATCCTGTCTGTTCATATATTAACTTTACCACTTTGCGCCGCTTATTTCAAGAAAATTTTATAAAAATTTATAAATTTGACCTCAAAGCCCTTTGTAAAAATACGCCGGTGTGGTATTATTTATATATATATTTAAAGTATAAACGGAGCATGTAAATGGCAGGTCTCGTATTAAAGGACGTAAGCAAACTCTATCCTTCCGGCGCGCTCGCGCTCTGCAAAGTAAATCTGGAAATTTCCGACAGGGAATTCATCGCCGTCGTCGGTTCGGAAAAGAGCGGCAAGACTACGCTTCTCCGCGTCATCGCGGGGCTGGACGAAGTTACGTCCGGTCAGATAATCATTGACGGCAAGGACGTATCCGACGTCCCCCCCAAGGACAGGGATGTGGCCATGATATTCCGCAACGATACGCTGTACAATTCGCTGAACGTCTACGACAATATGGCCTACGGCCTCCGTATGCGCAGGGCTCCCCAGGCCGCCGTCGATGCTCGCGTCAAGGCCGCCGCCGAAATTCTGGGGCTTTCCGACGTGCTCGGCCGCAAGCCCAAAACGCTGACTTCCTCCCAGCGCCAGTGCGTGGCTCTGGGCAGGGCCATAGCAAGGGAGCCCAAACTCTATCTCCTCGATGATCCGATCGCGGGGTTGGACGGCAAACTCAAGGAGCAGATGCGTTCCGTAATCGTCAACCTTCAGGCGCGCATGAACGGCACGTTCATCTACGCCACAAAGAACGTCAACGAAGCTCTCACCATGGCCACGCGCGTCGTCGTAATGCGCGAAGGCGTCGTCCAGCAGGTAGATACGCCCGCAAATTTATATGATTACCCCGCAAACGTCTACGTCGCCCTCCTCATTGGCTCGCCCGATATCAACATTCTCGGCGGCGCCACGCTGGAAGAGTGTGAAGGCGGCGTCGCGCTCGTATATAACGGCTGCAAATTTGCCCTTTCGGAGGAACTTGCCGCCCGCATTCAAAACAGGGAGGAATATATTGGCACGGGCAGGCAGGTGATAGCCGGCATCCGTCCCGAGGATATAACCTTCGGCGAGGGGCTCTCCGCCGTGGTCTCGGCAACGGAGGAGGCCGACGGCAAACTCTACGCCGAATGCGCTCTCAACGAAAAGACTTCTCTGCTCGCCCTCGCACCGCAGGGTACGCAGAAGGGGCAGGGCGTAACTCTCCGCCCCGATGGCGGCCGCATCTGTCTCTTCGACGGCGATACGCGGCTGACTATCTTAAAGCGCGACGGCGGGTATGCCTCCACAGGCTATGCCGATGCGGATAAATGCCCCATGGCCTACGGCGAAGAGGAGGAACTCAAAAAATCGCTGAAGCCTCTGCCCGCCCCCGCAGGCAAAAAGAAGAAGTAAATTTTCTCCACACAAAAGCAGGACGCTCCCCGCCGCGGGAGCGTTAAGCATTTAGCCGGCGGCAATTGTCGGTTTTTGAGTATGGAAGTTTTTATAGACAGCATTCTGGATACGTTAAAGGTCTTTCCCTTTATACTCGTAATCTACATTTTAATAGAATTTCTGGAGCACAGAACGTCCTTCACAAGCAACCACAGGCTGCTGCAGGGCAAACTGGCCCCCCTCATAGGCACGGCCACGGGCATAGTGCCCCAGTGCGGCTTTTCCGTCATGGCGGCAAAGCTGTACGACAGGGGCTTTATCCGCACGGGCACGCTCCTTGCGGTGTTTCTCGCCACCAGCGACGAAGCTCTCATAATCCTCATCGCCAATCCCGCCGGGGCGGTGGCGGTGGCGCCGCTCATAGCGGTAAAGGTGGTGGTGGGCGTCGCCGTGGGCTATGCCGTCAACTTCATTCTCCGCCGCGAACGGTTGGCCGAACCTTCGGGCGACGTCGAAGAGCACGCCTACTCCTGCGGGCGCGAGCACGACGGCAAGAGCGCCGTAAAGGTCTATTTTTTGGAACCTTTTGCGCACTCTCTAAAGATTGCGTTGTATATCTTTATCGTCACCCTCGTCTTCGGCTACATCTTTTCTTATAACGAGGACGCAATAGTTTCGTCCTTCGTCGGCGGGGCATATGTTGAGCCCTTTATAACCGCGGCCATAGGGCTCATTCCCAACTGCGCCTCGTCCGCCGTGCTGGCGCAGACCTTCTGCGAAGGCGGCATATACTTCGGCAGTATGACGGCGGGGCTGTGCTGCAATGCCGGGCTCGGCTTTGTGGTGCTTTTAAAAAACACCAAAAAGATAAAGCGCAACATCGCCCTCATAGTCGTGCTGTACGCAATATCCGTGCTCGTCGGCATAGCCGTAAACGGCACAATGGCCGCCGCCGGGCTGATAACTTTTTAAATAAAATTGCTGCGCGCGGCGCACCATAAGTTGACTTTGCGCAAAGACCTTTGATATAATATGTCGGGACTCCAAAAATAACTGCGATTGGCGAAGGAGGGTTGAAAAGGCATGTCTACCATAAAAGTCGGCGAAAACGAGTCGGTTGAAAGCGCGCTCAGAAGATTTAAGAGAAAGTGCTCGCGCGACGGCATCATCGGCGATCTCAGAAAGAAAGAGTTCTATGAATCTCCTTCCGTAAAGAGACGCAAGAAGAGCGAAGCTGCAAGAAAGCGCAGCAGAAATTAAAAAGCAGATTACCCTGTCGGATACAAAAGATATTCGGCGGGGTTTTTTGTCGCCTTTTTTGTCGCAAAATGGCGAAAGGCGCACGTAAAATCAATTATAAAGGAGATGTCTTTATGGAAGATTTAAAGAGCGCCGCGCGGCGCGCCAAGCGCAGATTAAAGTCAAATTACTGGCAGAAGTGCAGGGAGGACGCCGTGCAGACTACCGAACGCGCCAAAAAGCTGGGGCTCAACGCCGGCAAGGTCAGGTCTGGCATATACAACAGGGCCCGCTCGGACGTCCGCGGCGAAAAGCCCGATGATTTCTATCTGCGCGTCAAGCAGCTTATAGAGACATACGGCGAAGTTTCGGATGCTATAGGCAGGCTCACTGACAGGGAGTACTACGCCACTCTGACCTACGAGGAAAAGCAGCGGTACAACCTGGAACTTTCGGCAAAATACCTCTCCGCGCTCGAAAAGTACCGCCGCGAAAAGGAAATGGGCGTTTAAGTTATTGTCAAGCGGCCGCCTATGTGATATAATGATTGGGATATAACTTAAAGATAAAAGAGATAAGATGAACCAACTGCTTTCCTCACTCAATTCCGAACAGATAAAGCCCGTCACCGATACCGAAGGCCCCGTCCTCGTGCTGGCCGGCGCGGGCAGCGGCAAGACGCGCGTCCTCACTTCGCGCATTGCCTACATACTGGAAAAGGGACTCAGTGCGCCGCAGGGCATTCTGGCCATAACCTTTACCAACAAGGCCGCCGGCGAAATGCGCGAAAGGCTATCCTCCATGCTCGGCGAAACTTCGGGCATGTGGATATGCACCATCCATTCCATGTGCGTGCGCATTCTCCGCCAGTTTGCGGAGGAGGCCGGCATCAGGCCCAACTTTTCCATCTATTCCGAAACCGAGCGTGCAAACGTCATAAAAAAGTCGTTCAAGGAACTCGATTTCGACGATGAAAAACTTTTAAAGGACGCCAGATATCACATAGCCAATGCAAAAATGCTTGGGCTCGATCCCGATACTTACGGCACGCGCTACAAGGATATCCCGCACATGGACGACATTGTGTGCATATTCGATAAATACGATAAGCACCTGTCCGCCAACAACGCGCTAGATTTCGATGACCTGCTCATCCGCACCCTCCGCCTGCTCCGCTCCGACGGCGGGGCGAGGGACTACCTTTCGGATAAGTTCAGGTATATTCTGGTGGATGAGTTCCAGGATACCAACGCCGTGCAGTACAGCATAATAAAACTGCTGGCTTCAAGGCATAAAAACCTCTTCGCCGTCGGCGACGACGACCAGTCCATATACGGCTGGCGCGGCGCGGAGATAGAGAACATTCTCCGTTTCGATAAGGACTATCCCGAAGCCAAGGTCTACAAGCTGGAGCGCAACTACCGCTCCACAAAGTCCATTCTGGATCTCGCCAACGCCGTGATAAAGAATAACGGCGCGCGCCACAAAAAGACGCTGTGGACGGAGGCGGAGGAGGGCGAAAGGCCGCAGTACTATCAGGCGGAGGAGGAGTCGGGCGAAGCTCTCTTCGCCGCCCGCACCATATCTTCCGCCGTTGCCCGCGGGGAAAAGTATTCCTCGTTCGCCGTGCTCATGCGCATAAACGCCCTCACGCGCTCGTATGAACAGGAATTCACAAAGTATTCCATTCCCTACAAGGTGTTCGGCGGCTTCAAGTTCTTCGAGCGCAGGGAAATAAAGGATATCCTGGCCTATCTGCGCCTCATATCCAACCCCTTCGACGACGAAGCTCTCACGCGCATAATCAACGTTCCCAAGCGCGGCATAGGCGGCAAGACGCTCGAAGCTATGGAAAATTACTCCGCGCAGTCGGGGCTCTCTCTCTACGACGCCTGCCTCGACGCGCAGTATCTTCCCCTGTCGGCGGGCGCAAAGTCCAAGATAGAAGATTTTGCGGGCGTCATAAAGGATTTTGTCGTCCTCTCCCAGTCGCAGAGCGTAGCACAGCTCGTTCGCGACATAATATCCCGCACCCAACTGCGCCTTGCCTACGACGACGGCTCCGACGAAGGCGATTCCAAACTCGCCAACCTCGATGAATTCATTGCCTCCGTGGACGACTTCGTCCGCCTCAATCCCCGGGCCACCCTCGATGAATACCTCAACCAGGTCACGCTCTCTTCGGATACCGACGATATGGACGACGGCAACTATGTGACGCTCGCCACCATCCACTCCGTAAAGGGGCTGGAATTCGACAACGTGATAATCTGCGGCCTGGAGGACGGCATCATGCCCTCGTCCCGCTCCGAAAGCGATCCCAAGATGCTCGAAGAGGAGAGGAGGCTCATGTATGTTGCCATAACCAGGGCGCGCAAAAGGCTATACCTCACGCGCTCCAAATCGCGCTACCTCTACGGCCACCGCGACAGAACGCTCGCCTCGCGCTTTATAGGCGAGATGGCCTCCCAACTGGGGATAGACGAGCGCACGGCCGGAGGCTATGCCTCCTCCGGGAGCTACGGGTACGGCGGATACGGTTCGGCGTACTCCTCATACGGAGCGTTCGGCGGCACATATGCGCAGGGCAATGCGGGTTACGGCCGCTCTTACGGGCGGAGCGCATATCGGGGAGAGCGCGAAAGTTCGCGCGGCAGGGGGGTGTATTCCTCCGACGAAGGTTACGAAAGCGACCTTCCTAGCGCGCCGCGTGTCCGCACGGAAAGGTCTTCCTTCTCCGCGGCGTCAACGTTCGGCAAAGCGTCCGCTAGGCCGTCCTCGGCGGGCGGCGGCAAAAATTATGCCGTCGGCACAAAGGTCAGGCATCCCAAATTCGGCCTCGGCACGGTAATTTCGGTCAAAAACGGCGGCTCCGTCATCAACGTCGCCTTCGACGGACAGGGCATAAAGGAACTTTCGGCGGCGCTTGCGCCTCTGGAGATAATACAATGAGAGATGTGAGAAAAATTATAGATACGCTCAACAGATGGGCGTATGAATACTACGTGCTGGATAATCCCTCCGTGCCCGACAGCGAGTACGATAAGCTCTATGACGAGCTCGTGGAGATAGAGGCGCGGACGGGCGTCGTGGAGGAGGACAGCCCCACCCGCCGCGTGGGCGGCGAACCGCTCAAGTCGTTTGAGCGGCACGAGCATATTGCCCGCCTCTATTCGCTAGATAAGTGCGTGACGTACGACAGGCTCTCCGCGTTCGTTACGAGAGTCAAAAAGGTGGATGAAGACGCCGATTTCACCGTCGAATACAAGTACGACGGCCTCACCATGTGCCTGACGTATGAAGACGGCAGGTTTGTGCGCGCCACAACGCGCGGCAACGGCGTCGTCGGCGAGGACGTCACCGCGCAGTGTCTCACCATAAAATCGGTGCCCCTCGCCGTCCCCTTCAAGGGGCTCATGGAGGTGCAGGGGGAGGCTGTAATTCCCCTCTCCGCGCTCAAGAGGTACAACGACGGCGCCGCCGAAAAATTAAAGAACGCCCGCAACGCCGCCGCGGGGGCGATACGCAACCTCGATCCCGCCGTCACGGCCTCGCGCGGGGTGGAAATACTCTTTTACAACGTCAACTATATCGAAGACAAAAGTTTTTCAACCCAGGTGGAGATGTTCGAATTCCTCAGGCAAAACCGCTTTAAGGTATTCCCCTACCTCAGGGTGTGCCGCAGTGAAGACGAAATAATCGAAGCCCTTCAGGAGATCGAAGTCGAGCGCAAAAAGATAGACGTCCTCACCGACGGCGCCGTGATAAAGCTGAACAACGTGCCCGCCCGCGAGGGGCTGGGCTATACGGATAAGTTTCCGCGCTGGGCCGTTGCGTTCAAGTTTGAAGCCGAGGAGGCTCAGACTACAGTAAAGGACGTCATCTGGCAGGTGGGCAGGACGGGCAAACTTACGCCGCTCGCCATTGTAGAGCCCGTAGAACTCGGCGGGGCTACCGTCCGCAGGGCCACTTTAAACAACTTCGGCGACATCGCCCGCAAGGACATCCGCATAGGCTCGCTGGTGGCCATCCGCCGCTCCAACGAGGTTATCCCCGAAATTTTAGGGTGCATAGAGCATACGGGCAGGAGCGTCGATATCAAAAAACCCGCCGTGTGCCCCTACTGCGGCAGCGCCGTTGCGGAGGAGGGTGCCAACCTGTTCTGCCCCAACCGGCTGTGCCCGCCCAGAATAGTTGCCAAGTTCGAGCATTTTGCCCAGAAGGATGCAATGGATATAGAGGGCTTTTCGGAGGCCACGGCCATGCAGCTCAATAAAGTTCTCGGCTTCACCCGCTGTTCACAGCTCTATACGCTCACGGCGGAGGATGCGGCCGTGCTCGAAGGCTTCAAGGATAAAAAGATAGGCAATCTGCTCTCCGCCATTGCCGGGAGCCGCTCCGTGCCTTTGGAGCGCTTCATATTCGCGCTGGGCATAGACGGCGTCGGCAAAGTGGCCGCCCGCGACCTCGCCAACGCATTCAAAAGCATCGGCAATCTTTCGGCGGCTACCGAAGAAGAACTTGTCCGCCTCGAAAATATAGGCGAAATAACTGCCCGCGCCATCTGCCGCTGGTTTGCCGACGACGAAAATAAAAAGGAGCTCGCCGCACTGCTTGAATATATCACTCCGCAGTTCACCGAAAGGGAGGTTGGTTCGGGCATATTCGCGGGGCAAACCGTAGTTTTAACGGGCACGCTCACTTCGTATACGCGCAGCCGGGCACAAAAAATAATAGAGGAGGAGGGCGGCGAGTGCGGCTCTTCGGTCACAAAAAAGACTACGCTCGTCATCGCCGGCGAGGCGGCGGGTTCCAAACTGGAAAAGGCCGTCAAGCTCGGCATAAACGTCATAGACGAAGCCGCCTTTGTGAACATGCTTGAAGGGCGGAAGGAATAAAATATCCCTCCCCCGTAAGCCGTGCTCCGCAGTAGATAATGAAAAAAAAGAGGGGTATTTTGCGGCTTTACAATTGCCCGAAAACTGAAACTTTATGCAAAAAAAACCGTATATAAGCAGCGTAGCCCGCGGGAAACTCATGTTCCCCGCGGGCTCCTTGTGTGTTTATGAATTTACTTTATATGTGAATATTTTTATAATTTTCTGCATATTTTAGGCTAAAATTATATAAAATTATTATATTTTAAAGTGATTTTTTTGTTTTAACTATTGCATTTTGCGCTTTAGTGTGATAGAATAAAATTATAAAATATATATAAGGGGGTTGTAATATGAAAATTACAAAAATTAAAAGTATGTTTGTTGCTGTATTGCTTGCAATCACAATGTTATTCGCTTGCTTTGTCTTCGTGCCGGGTGCGGCAAATGCCGACGATGAAGGTTTTAATGAATTTCCCGACATGTCCGAAGTTGACACATTTTATTACTTTACCGATTCTGCCGAATACAAGAATTTCTTTGATGGCTACGGGTTGTCTTATCATATGTTTTATTATCAGCCCGGCGATACTTCAGTTGCGCAGAATTATTTCGGTTATCTTGAATATCTAAATAATAATGGCTTTTTTAGTGAGATACAGGATGCAAAGGTGATTATAGAAGTCAGCACAGGGCTGCTGTACGGGAATAACGGAAATGAAATAGAGAATAATGTAATTGATTATAATGATTTGCTTGAAGGTATTTTTTATGATTTAAAGAGCAGTAACTGCACAAATATGTTTATATGCAGCACAGATGAATGTTGGTTTTCGCACTATAGCGGATTTCTTGACTACGTAGACATACATATAAATACCGATATTCTGTCAGTTTTTACATATAATTTACTCAGGGTAGTATTCGAAGATTATAACTTGCCGGGCAGCACATTCATAATCGATGCCGATTTTTCAAACGGAATTTTAAACGGTGTGGAAAACACCTGGTTTTTAAGGTGGTACTTCTTCCCCTGTCTTCGTCTGTTGTTGGTCAGGGAGGATAATAATTTTGATATCTCCCTTTCCAATGCAGAAATAATAAATGAATACAGGCTAAAAATATATTGCCATTCGGCAGAAGATGGGGATACGTATTATCAGCTTCAGTCTTATCATGAACATGACGGAGCATATGAAATGCAGCTTGTTCCCGTACTTACGGAGATGATTTTTCAGAGCAATAATGAAGATATGTTTCTTGTGGAAGGATTCTATCCGAAGCCTGGTTCTAATGATACATGGCTCGATCATATGATTGAATATTTCGAAGAGTACGGGCAGGAACCCGCAAATATTTTTATATACGGAGATCCCATATTGCCGGTTATTATTTCACCCTCGCCGTTGCCGATAAACAGTGCTATTGCAAGTACGGGCAATATTCCTTACATAATTTCGATGTTTCTGACTGATAATGATTTGACGGAGTTTAACAGTTACGATGGCAGATGCATTATATCTTATAAAGATATTCCGGATGGCGACGGTTGGTTGGAGCAATTGGATGCTTTGCCGGAAGAATCTGAACTTAATGAATATTTTGAAAAACCGGAGGAGTATTTAGTATGTTGAAAAAATATATAAAGGTGTTATTGTTTATGTTGCCTATATTGTGTTGTGTAGCAGGTATAGGATGTGGGGAAAAAGCAATTCTGTCAGCGCCGACCAACATCTATATAGATGAATATGATTATTTGCGGTGGGATGAGGTGTATGGCGCGGATAAGTATGTGGTCTATATAAATGATGACGAGTATTATACGGATACGAACAGTCTGGATATTTTTGAATTGACTGCTGAACCGGGCAGATATCTGATGGGGATTATGGCGTGCAGCAGTGACGGCAGTTTTGTCGATTCGGATTGGTCGGCGGAATTCGAACGCTCTTTAGATTATTCCGATTTACTTATCTACAAGGAGGTAAAAGACGGCTATCAGGTTTATTCCTCCGATAAGGAAAAAATAAGCGGCAAAATCATTGTCCCGCCGACTTACAGAAAAAAACCTGTAGTCAGTATATTTTGTCAGGCGTTTGCAAAGATAGAAAACGAATATTCTGTAATTTTGCCCGATACTATCACAAGGTTCGATGAAATCGGGCATGGTGGATATCCCTGTGCGGTATTTGCCAGGAGTTCCCTTACGCGCATAAAATTGCCCGGCGGGATAACACAGATCAACAAGATGCTCTTTCAGCAATGTACTTTGCTCAGGGAGCTTACCATACCAAACAGTGTAGAAGTTATAAATGATAACGCGTTTTCCGATTGCACATCGCTCAAACGTCTAAAATTGTCCAACAATACCTTTTTCATGAATTCGAACGCTCTTACCGGTTATTCTCCCGATATTGTCATTACAACAGATGAAGGCGGTGTATCTAAAGTCGATAGCAATTGCCTTATACGTAACGGTTGTCTTATCTGGACGCTCGATAAAAAGACGGTGCCCGAAGGCGTAACATATATTGAAGCGTCATTCAGCGGGGCAACATTTGAAGAATTAACCATTCCCGCTTCGGTTCAGACTATAGGAAGAAATGTATTTTACGGCTGTAAAAATTTAAAAAAAGTAAATGTTCTTTCTACAGATCTCATTATAATAGATGGGGCTTTTGCAATGTGCACTTCGCTCGAAAGTATTTCTTTTGCCGAAGGCCTTAGGGAGTTGAAAGAACCCACGGAGCCTGGCTTGTATACGATATTCGAAGCCTGCACATCGCTCAAAAGCATACATCTTCCCGCCTCCGTAGAGTATATTGCTCCCGGATTGTTTACAAACAAGTCGGGAATAGAGCAAATTACCATTGATGAGAATAATCCGGTATATAAGAGCGAAGGTAATTGCATAATCAGAAGATCCGGCAATGTGCTGGTTTCCGGTTGCAGCGGAAGCGTTATCCCGGATTGTGTAGAAGTTATTCAAAGTGATGCTTTCCATAATTGTATAAATCTTTCGTCGTTGGTCATTCCGGAAGATGTTAAAACCATTCAGTCGAATGCGTTTCGCTTTGCAGATCGCTGTTCGATTATTTTGCCTCAAACTGTACGGGAAATAGAGGATAATGCGTTTCATCATGTAACTATTTATACGGATGCATATGGTGAGATTCCGGAAGGCTGGGCAAATTACCAAATAACTTTACCTGACGGAACGGTTGCGATTGGATGTTCTATTATGTTTCTTGGCAATATATATGAAGGCTGTGTTTTTGGCGGTAAGGGTTCGCAAAAATATGTCGTATCTGTCAGGCACGGAGAAATAATTGAAAGTTTTAATGCTGCGCCCGAACTTAAATGCTCCTATCCATATGTACCATGCCGGGAAGGATATGTCTTTAAAGGTTGGGCGCAAGAACCCGGCGGAGAGGTTGTATATCCGGTTCGGGAAACGCCCAGGTTAAATATTTACGACTACGGAACAAAACCTGAAGGCGCAACTCCGGATCCGCTGTGGACGCTGCTTGTGGTTCTTCCCTCTTATTATACGTCATTGAGTTATGAGGAAATGAACGCGATGCCTGTGGGTACAACTTTATATGCGGTGTGGGACATAATTGAATAAAAGGTTATAATAATGGCGCGGATATTTTCCGCGCCATTTTATTTATACCTCTCTCTTGTATTCCACGGAGGCCATGGTGGCTATGTATACTTTCTTTGCACCCTTGCGCTTGAGTATGCGCGCCGCCTCGCCGGCGGTTGCGCCCGTGGTCATAACGTCGTCCACGATTATAAAAGTCCGGCCTTCGCAGTCGGCCTTTCTGGCGGCAAAGCAGCCCTTCAGGTTGCTCTCGCGTTCCTTCTTGGTCAGCGACTTCTGCTCCTTTGTCTCCTTTACCTTTTCCAGCACCTTTACAATCGGCAGGTTTAACCTTTCGGCTATCTCTTCGGCGAGCAGGCGCGATTGGTTGTAGCCGCGCTTTCTTTCGGCTTTCTCCGTCATCGGGATGTAGCTTATGCAGTCGGCGTCTTTCAGTTCTCTGCACTTATCCGTCATCGCATCGGCAAAGGCGGCCTTCAGATACGCCCCGCCGCGCTTGAACTTTGTTATCAGTTTAACACCTCCGTCGCTGTACACCATGGCCGAAACCGCCCTGTCGTAGGCGGGGATGTCCGCCTTGCACTCAAAGCACAGCCCTTCAAGCGCCGTGCGCCTGCCGCATACGGGACAGGTGAGGCCGTCGTTCATAGTCACCGTCTCTGCGCACTCCGGGCACAGGTTCCTGCCGTCGAACGTCTCTCTGCCGCACAGGTCGCAGGTGTAATTTTGCGGAAAGAACGCCTCCGAAAGCTCCTTCAAAAAGCCCTTCATGTCAAAGATACTTCTTCAGGTCGTCGATGCGGTCGCACCTCTCCCAGGGCAGTCCTTCCTTGCCGAAGTGTCCGTATGCCGCCGTCTGCGAATATATCGGCGCGCGCAGCCCCAGCGTCCTTATTATGGAGTAGGGGCGGAGGTCGAATTCCTTTGCTATTACGTCGGCAATCTTGTCGTCGGCAAGTCTGCCCGTTCCGAACGTGTCCACGTATACCGAAAGGGGGCGGCTCACTCCTATCGCATAAGATATCTGCAGTTCAACTTCGTCGCACAGCCCCGCGGCCACCAGATTTTTGCATATATACCTTGCCATATATGCCGCCGAACGGTCTACCTTGGTGGGATCCTTGCCCGAAAAAGCGCCACCGCCGTGCGCGCATTTGCCGCCGTATGTGTCAACTATTATCTTTCTGCCCGTCAGGCCGCTGTCGCCCTCGGGGCCGCCTATTTCAAACCTGCCCGTGGGGTTGATGTAGTACTTTGTGTCCCCGTCCAGAAGCTCTGCGGGAATTATGGCCTTTATCACGTGTTCGAGTATGTCGGCGCGCAGCGTGTGCTGCCTCACTTTTTCGTCGTGCTGGGCGGATACCACAACGGCTTCTATTCTCACGGGCGTCTTGCCGTCGTATTCAACAGTCACCTGCGTCTTGCCGTCGGGGCGGAGGTAGGGTAAGAGCCCGCTCTTTCTCACGTCGGTCAGTCTCGCGGCCAGCTTGTGCGCCAGCGATATGGGCAGGGGCATGAGCTCTTCCGTCTCGCGGCAGGCATAGCCGAACATCATTCCCTGGTCGCCCGCGCCTATCTCGTCCTCGGCGTCGGCCTGTCCGTCCTTTGCCTCGAGCGACTTGTCCACGCCCAGCGCTATGTCGGCGCTCTGCCCGTGCACGGCCACGACTATCTTGCACTTGTCGTAGGAAAAATTGCCGAAGTTATAACCTATTTTCTTTATTGTGCGGCGCGCCACTTCCTCGTAGTTTACGTCCGCAAAGGTGGAAATTTCGCCCATTATCATCAGTCTGTTGTACGCCGCGCAGCATTCAACGGCGCACCTCGCCGCGTGGTCGCTCTTCAAAATTTCGTCAACTATCGCGTCGGAAATGCTGTCGCACAGTTTGTCGGGGTGTCCTTCGGTAACGCTTTCGCTGGTAAAAAATTTTTTCATGTCTCTTCCTTTTTCATTTTTCACTTAAAATTTTGCATTGAGGGGGAGGGGATATAAAAAGCCCCGCTCGGCCGGCCGAGCGGGTAATTTTTCATGTTGAATTTCCCATCGGTTCGGCATTAGCACCTTGCAAATCGGCAGGTTGCTGTGTGGTCGCAGGGCCGATCCCTCGCACACTCTTGATGTTTACAGCCGATATTATACATGTCTTTGCCCTCCTTGTCAAATATTTTATTTGCCTTTGCGCGCATTTTGTTATATAATGTACACATGGACTGTACGCTCTGTCCCGTAAGCTGCGGGGCCGACCGCGATAAAACCAATGGCTATTGCGGCGTTTCGGGAATTAAAATTGCAAAATATTATCTCCACCCATACGAGGAGCCCCCGATTTCCTTCAAAAATGGGAGCGGCTGCGTGTTCTTCTGCGGATGTTCGTTAAAGTGCGTGTTCTGCCAGAATTACGAACTTTCGCGCGTTCAGAGGGGCAGGGATATCTCCGTAAGGGAGCTCGCCCGCATCTTCCGCGAGCTGGAGGACATGGGCGCCGACAACATCAATCTCGTCAATCCCACGCATTATGTAAGGCATATTGCTGAGGCAATGCAAATTTACAGGCCGGGCATACCCGTCGTCTACAACTCGCACGGCTACGAAAAAATCTCCACTCTGGAAATTGCCGAAGGCTTTACCGATATCTATCTTCCCGACCTCAAATTTATAGATAAGGCCCTCTCCGCGCGCTATACCGGCAGGGAGGACTACGCCGCGTATGCCCTCCCGGCGATAGAGCGCATGGCGCGGAAACCGTTAAAATTTGACGGGAGCGGCAAGATGCTCTCGGGGTGCATAGTGCGCCATCTCATCCTTCCCCTCGCCGCCTACGACAGTGTGAATATAGTCAGATTTATCTCAACCCTGCCCGCCGACACCTATTTCAGTCTCATGAGCCAGTACACGCCCTTCGGCGACATATCAGCCTTCAGGGAGCTGCAGCGCCGGATAACTCCGCGCGAATACAACAAGGTGCTCGCCGCCGTGGAGGAGTACGGCTTAAAGAACGTCTTTCTGCAGGATAAGACGAGCGCGGACGTAAATTTCATCCCCGACTGGGACTACTGACCGTTCTTTGACCGCGCGGTAAGCGGCGTGCGCGCCCGTGTTCGGGCAATGTAATCGACCTGCCGGCCCCTTCTGCCGCGCAGGATATGTATGTTAACTCTATGCTTGTAAATTTTTCGGATGTTGCCTTTTCGTATGGCGATAACTTAATATTTTCCGACGCCTGTTTGAGTATCAACGAGGGCGAAAGAGTGGCTCTCGTCGGCGCAAACGGCGAGGGCAAAACTACGCTCATAAAGCTCATTATGCGCATATTAACCCCCGAATATGGCGAAGTTACCGTCAAAAACGGTGCGCGCATAGGCTATCTCGAACAGAACGGCGGACTGCAGTCGGAGAGCACCGTCTACGACGAGATGAGAAAGGTGTTCGAAGCCGAACTCTCCGCGGTGGAGAGGATTTCCGCCCTTTCGCACCGCCTTTCGGAGTGCGATCCCTCCTCGCACGAATACTCCGTGCTGGCCGCCAAGATGGAGGCAGCCCAAAAATTTGCCGATGCGCGCGATGCATTCAACGTAGATGTGCGCATAAGGCGCGTCCTCAACGGCATGGGGTTTGAAAAATTTTACGCGCAGAGCATCTCGGCAATGTCCGGCGGCGAAAAGACGCGCCTCAAACTCGCCCGCCTTCTTCTGGAGGAGCCCGATCTGCTCATCCTCGACGAGCCCACAAACCACCTAGATATAGATACTCTCTACTGGCTGGAGGACTACCTCAAGGACTTCAGGGGCGCTGTGCTCGTCGTCTCCCACGACAGGTATTTTCTGGACAGGGTTTGCGCCCGCACGCTGGAGCTGGAAAATAAAAAGGTGGCCGCATATCCCGGCAACTATTCCAAGTACAAGGTGCTCAAGGCCGAACGCTGCGCGCTCGCGCTCAAGGAGTACGAAAGGCAGTGCGAAGAGCGCCGCAGATTGCAGACCTATGTGGATAAGAACATTGTGCGCGCCACCACGGCAAAGTCGGCGCAGAGCCGTGTAAAACAGCTCGAAAGAATGGAGGTTTTGGAAAAACCCTATCTCCCGCCACGGCCTCCGCGCTTTAAATTTACCTTTGAACAACAGCCCTACGAGCGCGTGCTCGAAATAAAAAATCTCAATTTAAAGGCGGGCGAAAAGGTGCTCGTCTCCGCGGGGCAGCTCGAAGTTGCGCGCGGCGATAAGATCGCGCTGGTCGGCAAAAACGGCGCGGGCAAATCCACACTTTTAAAGCATATTTTCTACGGCGACGAGGCGATACGGCCGGGCAGGTACGTTCATTTCGCCTACTACGATCAGGAAAACGCCAATCTCAACGGCGAAAACACCGTCCTTGCGGAGCTGTGGGAAAGGCACGTCGCCTGCGGTCAGACCGAGGTGCGCGCATCGCTGGCGCGCTGCGGGCTCGTGGCCGAGGACATGGATAAAAAGGTGGGCGAACTTTCGGGCGGCGAGCGCGCAAAGCTGGCGCTGTGCGTCTTTGAAAACGAGCACGGCAACGTGCTGCTTTTGGACGAGCCCACAAACCACCTCGACCTCCCCGCGCGCGAGAGCCTCGAAGAGGCCTTGAAGGAGTTTGAAGGCACAATAATATTCGTCTCGCACGACAGGTATTTCATCTCGGCCGTGGCCGACCGCGTTGTCGAGATCGAAGGGGGTATGCTCACGGCATATCAGGGGGGATATCAGTCGTTTATCGCGCAAAAACAGGCTATGGGCGCCGCCGCGAGGGAGAGGGAGGAACAGGCGGAGCGCGCCGCATACGATGAGCGGCGCAGGGAGAGTTACCGTTCCAAAAAGGAGCGCGCCGCCGAGGCCGCGCGCAGGGCAAAGGCAAAGCAGCTTGAATGCGACATCGCCGCCGCCGAAGAGCGGCAGGGAGAGCTGGAAGCGCTGCTCGTCTCGCCCGAAACGCTCTCCGATTACAAGAGGGGGCAGGCCGTGGCCGCCGAACTCGAACAATTGAGAAAGATGATAGAGGGACTGTATTCGCAATACGAGAACTATCTCGACTGAACTTTTCCCTCAAGGAGTTACATATGTTTTTCGGTAAAAAGAATAATGCCGGGGAGCCCGCGGCTTCCGCACAGACGCAGGCCGAGGCAGAACAGGCCGCCGCATACGCGCCCTCCGAAGAAGTCGAAGAGGTGCGCGAGGTGCGCCACACCATCTCCAGCGAGGAGACCTTCACGCTGGCAAAGGATGTGTACGATCTCCGCTGCGCCATCAAAAAGATATACCTCAACCGCGCGCAGATAGCGCGCAGGCTCAACATACTTTCGCTGGCTTTTTCGCTGGTATTCACCGCCATATATGTGGCGCTCATTCTCTATCTGGGCGTCACCGGCAGCCTGTCGCAGGGCTGGCTTGTGGCGGTATACGTCATCCTGGGCGCATACGGCGTTCTCGTTGCCGCCATGGCGGTGTGCGCCGTGGTTACCAGCCGCAAGAGCACGGCAAAGACGTACAGGCGCAACGGCAGGATATTAAAGGTCTTCCGCTACGCCGTGCGCGTCGCCTCCCTCGTCATGAGCATAGTTGCCGTGGCGGTGGCCTGTTCGGAGGGCGCCGAAGCGAGCATCAACCTCGCCCTGCGCACCGTGGCGCTCATAATTTCTATAATTGCCATAATAATTTCGCTCATACCCCTTCTGTTCGGCGGCCTCGGCGGCGTTGCGCGCTGGGTGATGTCGCCCGCAAAGGTCAACAAAAAGTTTTCTTCCGTCGTTCTGGAGTGGTACGGCAACGTCACGTCGCCGTCGCCCACGTTTATCTCCACCGCAAAGATAGAGCGCTCAAAGATAGAAGGCATCGGCCGCTGCGTCGATGAATACATTCTGCCCTCGCTCGGCCGCCGCAAGCTGGCCTCCGTCGGCACAAACCAGATCTTCGCCGCCGTGGATATCGCCCGCACCGCAGACCGCGCCACGGTGGAAGGCATACTCAAAAACGTATTCGACTACGCCGTCGAGTGCAAGTACATAGCCTTCAACCCCTGCAACGATTTAAAGCTCGAAGGCTCCATAGAGGTGTACGAAAAGCCCAAAAAAGAGCCTTTAAAGGTGCGCCTCGGCAAAAAGATAGGTTCTTCCATCATCAAACAGTTCCTCGGCGAATCGGGCGACAAAAAGAAAAAATAGTGCCGGACATAAATTAAAAGCGCTTTAATCCTTTCCAAATTATATATATCTTTTTGCTGCGCCGCGCGGGAGTATCCCGCGCGGCGCATTCGCTTAAAAATAAATTTAAATTTTTCCGTCCGAACGCTTGACAATATAAAGAGAATGTATTATCATATGAATAACAATTCATAAGATAGTCGCTCCGCCGAGCGTTAACGGGCGGGGCGGCGCGCCGGCGGAAGAGCTCCGCGCGGCGCGGGGAGGTATAACATGGGTAACGATAGTCCGGGCGATAGGCTCGCCCACGAAGAGCGGGTAAAGTACGCGCTGCAGGCCATGCCGTCCGAAGACGACATCTCCACTCTGGCCGCGCGCTTCAAGGCCATTTCCGAACCTTCGCGCCTCAAAATACTGTTCGCGCTGTCCTGCGGCGAACTGTGCGTCGAACACATCGTGCAGGCGGTGGGGGGCAATCAGAGCGCCGTATCCCACCAGCTCAAAATACTGAAGGATAACAGGATAGTAAAGGCGCGCCGCAACGGCAAGCAGGTAATGTATTCGCTTGCGGACGGCCACGTGATGGCGATGATTTCCGTCGCAAAGGAGCATCTGAACTGCAATGACTAAAACTATCAAAATCAGCGGGCTGGACTGCGCCGCCTGCGCCGCAGAACTCGAAGAACTCATCGGCCGCGTGGAGGGCGTCAGATCCGCCACAGTCGATTTCATGGCGCAAAAGGT
>CALVLX010000081.1 GCA_944341195.1 uncultured Clostridia bacterium | reverse complement strand
GTGACGGTTATCACGCGCGTATTGTTTTTGAACAGGGGGAGGGAGGCGAGCTAGAACTTCATGGGAGCCATTCCATCCAGCACCAGCGTTCTGTACTTTGCCAGCACGCGCGCGGCTATGTCGGGATTTATCTTCGAGCAGGGGATGTACACCGCCGCGTCGCAGTTCATTCCGCTCGTGGCTTCGGCCACGTTTGCCTCCAGTTCGTCGTCGGCGGCTATGGCAAAGTATACGCCCGCGTGCCTCATCCTCTCCAGATCGGCCGCGTCGTCGTCTATGACGATGGGTATCAGCTTGTGGTACATGGCCACCTGCGCCAGCACGCCCGCCGTCGCGTTGCCGCCTATTATCGCCACCTTGCTGCCCGCGGGCAGCCTCAACTGGTCGTAGATGTTTTCGGCCAGGGCCACGTGCTCGATGCACAGCGCGTGGAAGTTATCCACTTCGTCTGGCAGCACGGCCACGCGGCGGTAGTCGCACACGACGAAATCGCGCAAAAAGCCGTCAAAGTCCTGTCCGGCTATCTGAATGTCTTCGCAGTTGTCCGTATCTCCCTTTTTGCAGTGCAGGCAGTTTCCGCAGGGGCGCGCACCCTTTATGAATACCCGCGCTCCCTTCTCCACGCCGTACACCTTTTCGCCGCATTCGGTCACTATGCCCACGGCAAAGCGGCCTATCGTCTTGGGGTAGGCTACGGGCAGTTCGCCCGCATAGCACAGCGCGTCGAAGTTGGTCAGCAGAACATACGTGACCTTTATCTTTACCTGCTCGGCGCTGAGCGTCTGTTCGCCCAGCGGTTGGTTGTTCAGGGCCCTGGGGGCCATCAGTATCCAGTTATCCATACGCGCTTATTATACGACATTTCGCCCCGCAAAGCAACACAATTTTAAAAAAAACGTAAAATTGCGGTAATTTTGTGCATTACTTAAAAAAATTTTATGCGCGGCAGATAAATTAATTGACTTGAAGTTTTTTTTTATATATAATAGTTTAGCATTATAACCTGAAGGTAACAAGGTTTAGAAATCTCAAGCGAGGTGAAAAAGAATGAAGCCCGAAATACATCCCGATTATCACGAGGTAACGGTAGTATGCGCGTGCGGCGCAACTTTCAAGACCGGCACCACCAAAAAGGGTGACACGTTAAAGGTGGATATCTGCAATAAATGCCATCCCTTCTTTACAGGCAAGCAGAAGCTCGTAGACACCGGCGGCCGCGTAGACAAGTTCAAGAAAAGATACAACATCTGACAAAAATTCAGGCTTCAATATTTATTTGAAGCCTATTTTTGTATGTTCGCGGCATTCCGCGCCCTTAAAGGCGCGGTGCGGGCGGTTTAAAACCGCGTAAATTGTCAGCGGGGCGGCAATCCCCGCAAGGCGGCAAGTAAAATATGTCAAAAAAGGAAAAGAAAAATAAGGTCAACTGCACGTCCATAGGCGGGCAGGCCGTCATGGAGGGCGTAATGATGCAGGGGCGGACGAGCTACTGCACCGCCGTGCGCGATCCCGACGGCGTCATTCAGGTGGAGCGTCTGCGTCTCAACCGCTCCCCCGCCGCACAGAGGGCGGCAAAGATACCCTTTGTACGCGGCGTGGTCAACATGTTCTCATCCCTCGTGCGCGGCATGGGCGCGCTCATGCGCAGCGCGCAGGTCGCCGTCGGCGACGACGATGATCCGGGGCGCGTAGCCGGCTGGCTGGCGGAAAAATTCAAGGTCGATCTCATGCAGGTTGCCACGTTTATAGCGGCGCTCCTGGGTGTGGCCCTCGCCATAGCTCTCTTCATGATACTTCCCCAGGTAAGCGTGGGCTGGATAACGGGCGCGTTCCCCGCGCTCGGCGGCAGCGTGTGGGAATTCGTGCTGCTGGGCGTGTTCAAACTCGTCATATTCCTCGCCTATCTCGGCCTCATACTGCTCTTAAAGGACATTCAGCGCCTCTACCGCTATCACGGGGCCGAGCACAAGACAATCAACTGCTACGAAAAAGGTCTGCCCCTCACGCCCGAAAACGTGCAGACGTGTTCGCGCATACACGACAGGTGCGGCACGTCCTTCCTCTTCATAGTGCTCATAGTAAATATCGTAATAATTTCGCTGGTGTACTGGGGGCTGGGCGTCACGCCCGAAAATATCCCCAACGGCGTGCTGCGCTTTCTCGCAAGGCTGGGCATAGAGATCGTGCTCCTTCCCGTAATAGCGGGGGTGGGCTACGAGATATTAAAGCTGCTCGCAAAGTTCCACGGCCCCGTCGCGTTGGTGCTCAAGTCGCCCGGCATACTTTTGCAGAAGGTGTTCACCACGCGCGAACCCGATCTCGAAATGATAGAAGTTGCCGTAGCCGCCTTCAACGCCGCCATGGCCATGGATGAAAACCCCGACATGGCGGAGAGCCGCTTTGTTACGGGCGGCGTGCTCTCGCCCATGCTGGCGCAGACAAAGAAGACCTTTCTGCAGAACGGCATAGACGAAAGCGATGCGGAGTGGATATATTCCATAGTCCTCGGCGTGCCGCGCAGCGAGCTCGAAGAAAAGGAGCGCGTGGTAAAGCCCTCCGAGGCCAAAAAGATAGAAGAGATCGTCTCCGAGCGCCTCACCGGCAGGCCGCTCTGGTATATCATCGGGGATACGGAGTTCTACGGCTGCAAGATCAAGGTCGATGAGCGCGTTCTCATTCCCCGTCCGGAAACGGAAATTCTCGCCGAACAGGCCATCAAGACGGTGGAGGAGGGCGATAAAGTCCTCGATCTCTGCACGGGCAGCGGCTGCATAGCCGTGGCAATAGCCAAAAACGCGGGCAAGCACATTCAGGTAACCGCCTCGGATGTGTCCGACGCGGCCATAATGCTCGCCAAAGAGAACGCCGCGCTGAACAACGTCGAAGTCAACTTTGTCCAGAGCGACCTCTTCGCCAAAATACACGGCAGATTCAACCTCATCGTCTGCAATCCCCCCTATATAAAGACGGCGGATATCGCCGCGCTTCAGCCCGAAGTGCGCGCCCACGAGCCGCGCATAGCCCTCGACGGCGGCGACGACGGCCTCGATTTCTACCGTCGCCTCTCGCGCGAAATTTCGCGCTACATCGTCAAGGGCGGAATGCTCATGCTTGAAGTGGGCGAAGACCAGGCCGAAGAGGTTTTAAAACTCTTTGAAAAGCGCGACTATGCCATGGTTGTCAAGGACTACCAGGGCATAGACAGGATACTCAAGATAGCCTTTTAAAGGCGCTTGAACGGGCAATATTTCCGCACGTATCAATAGTTAGAGGTTTTTAACCGTATACGGCGGCGTTGCGCAAAAGCACCGCACGGCCGCACGGCGTATTAAATATGGCAGATATCATCACACGTTTAAAGGATATATACGATAGGTACAACGCGCTGTCCGAAAAACTTTCCGACAGCGCCGTCATTGCCGACGCGCAGGAGTGGGGCAGACTGGCAAAGGAGCAGTCCGAGCTGGCCGAACCTGCCCAAAAGTACGCCGAGTATGCCGAAACGGAGCGGGCGATGATACAGGCCGCCGAGGCCGAAAAGAGCGAAACGGACGGGGATATGCGCCGGTTATTCGATGAAGAGGTGCAGTCCTGCCGCGAAAAACTGGCCGCCCTGCGCGAGGAGATAAAAATAATTCTTCTCCCCAAGGACAGGAACGACGAGCGCGACTGCATCATGGAAATCCGCGCCGGAGCAGGCGGCGAGGAGGCGGCCCTGTTCGCCTACGAACTCTATCGCATGTACATCAATTACTGCGAACGTCACCGCCTCAAGCTGGAGGAAGTGGATAAAAGCGAGACCGAGCTGGGCGGCATAAAGGAAGTTGTTCTCAACATTTCGGGCAAGGGGGCATACCGCCTGCTCAAGTTCGAAAGCGGCGTCCACCGCGTTCAGCGCGTGCCCGAAACCGAATCGCAGGGCAGGATACACACCTCCACGGCCACCGTGGCCGTGCTCCCCGAGGCGGAGGACGTCGATGTGGAAATCCGCGACGAGGATATAAGGGTGGATGTATACCGCTCCTCGGGTGCGGGAGGCCAAAAGGTAAACAAGACCGAAACGGCCATAAGAATAACCCACTTCCCCACGGGTATAGTGGTTACATGCCAGGACGAGCGCAGCCAGCTCAAGAACAAGGACAAGGCATTCAAAGTGCTCCGTTCCAGGCTGTATGATTACTACAACAGCCGCAACCAGTCCGAACAGGACGCCCGCCGCAAGAGCCTTGTCGGCCGCGGCGACCGTTCGGAGCGCATCCGCACCTATAACTTTCCGCAGGGGCGCGTCACCGATCACCGCATAGGGCTTTCGCTCTACTCTCTCGATACCTTTATAATGGGCGATATCGACGAGATGATACAGGCTCTCGCCGTTGCCGAGCGCGAAAACATGCTAGCCGGCAGCGAAGAGTAACAGAGGTAACGTATGAAGACCAATAACCGCTCGGGCGAGGACTACCTCGAAAGCATTCTGCTCCTCTCGCGGGAGCTGGAGTTTGTTCACCGCATAGATATTTCGCGCCGTCTGCACGTCTCGCAGCCGGCCGTTCAGAAGGCCATAAAGATACTCATAGACGAAGGATACGTCACTACCGACGGTATGCACATATACCTCACCGAAGAGGGCAAAAGGTACGCGCAGGGCGTCTATGACCGCCACTGCGTCGTCCGCTCCTTCCTCACCATGCACGGCGTGAACGAAGCGGACGCCGATTCCGACGCCTGCGAGATGGAACACGTAATTTCGCCCGCCACATTCGACATGATGAGGGCTTACGTATCAAAGCAATCAAAGTGAAATTGCATTTAAACAGGCCATATGTGCGGGTTAACCGCAATCGCGCTAAAAATATGCGCGCCTTAAAATGGGGCGGTATTTCGGCATATTGCCTTAAACGCGATAGCTTGCGGCGGAGCAGACCGGGAAAATCCGGTCTGCTCCGCCGCCTTTTCATGCCCTTGCTATATTGATACGTTTATATTACAAAAAAGCGGTTGCGGGCAGCGGCACATTTTTCGCGCCGCCGCGCAATATAATAAATCAGTTGTATTCTCTCTTTTATCCGCCCCGAAATTTTTGCAGTAAGCCGCCATTTAATAAACCGCGGTAAATTTTTTTGAATTATTTTCTTAACCTAGGTTAATTTTTGTTGACAACGGCCAAAAACTTAACTATAATTAAGTCCGTTAAAAGGAGGTGCTTCAAATGCCCGTAAGTCTGGCGCCGCGCAATGTTGCGCTTAAAATAGTCAGGGTGGCGGCCGATGAAAAGGTGCGCAGGCATCTTATGGAGATGGGCGTTGCCGAAGGCGGGGCTATAACACTGATATCGTCGTCGGCGAACGGCGTGATAGTGGTTGTAAAGGAGGGGCGGCTCTGCCTGGATGGCTCCCTCGCCCGCAATATATTCGTGGCCTGATTGCGGCCGCGCCCTCTCTGTCATTCCGACAGTGCCCCTCTCTGTCATTTCGACCGAGCGAAGCGAGCGGAGAAATCTCAAAGCACATTCTATCCGTCGTTTCGGCCGTGCTTCCCGTTTTGTCATTTCGACCGGAGGCGCGTTTATGCGCCGCAGCGGAGAAATCTCAAAGCCCGGCTGTAACAAGGCAAAAGATTAAATAGTACTCCCACACTTACCACGGCTTTGAGATCTTTCGACTGCGCTCAAGATGACATTGTATGGGCTTTGCCAAACATCATTCCATGTCTTTTATGGTGTACTCAATCTTATCTTTACGACAAGCCATTTCTGTCGTCTCGACCGAGCTTCCATTCCTGTCATTTCGACCGAGCGAAGCGAGCGGAGAAATCTCAAAGCCCGCCTGAAACAAACCATTATAATAATCCTTCCGCACTAAAGCTGCCCCTGCCAAGGGGAAGTGGCTCGCGTGGCGAGCCGAAAGGGTTTGTTCTTATAATTTCGCCGCATTGACGGGGCGCTCACCGGTCTTCGCCATTATCCGCGGCGGACGGCGCCTCCCAAGGCTTATTCAAACGCCTTGTCCGTCATAATTAAAGAGATAAAATAATATTTATAGGAGAAGAAATATGTCACTACTACTCAGCGATTTCACCGTAGGGCAGCGCGGCAGGATCTTAAAGGTCAACGGCGACGGCGCCGTGCGCCGCCGGCTGTTCGATATGGGCGTCACTCCCGGCGCCGAGGTGCTGCTACGCAAGAGGGCGCCTCTCGGCGATCCCCTCGAAGTCAATCTGCGCGGATACGAACTCACTCTGCGCAGAAGCGAGGCCGCGTGCGTGGAGGTGCAGAGCCTATGAAAACTTTTGCTCTGGCAGGCAACCCCAACTGCGGCAAGACAACGCTCTTCAACGCGCTCACCGGTTCAACGGCGCACGTCGGCAACTGGCCGGGCGTCACCGTCGATAAGCGCCAGGGCGTATATAAGGGCGGGCGTGAAAAGGCGGCGATAGTAGACCTCCCCGGCATCTATTCGCTCTCCCCCTACACTCCCGAAGAAGTCATTTCGCGCAGCTATATTCTGGGGGAAAAGCCCGACGGCATAATAAATATCGTCGATGCAACCAACCTCGAACGCAACCTCTATCTCACAACTCAGCTTCTGGAGACGGACGTACCCGTCATAATCGCCCTCAACATGATGGACGAAGTGGAAAAGAGCGGCGACAGCATAGACGTCAGGGCCCTCGAACGCGCCATAGGCGTGCCCGTGGTCGCCATCTCCGCCCTGCGCAAAAAGGGTATAAAGGAGCTCATGGACAGGGCGCTGGCCCTTCCCGCAGCGCGCACCGGTTCGACGGTGCTCGGCGGCAGGCTGTCCCCCGCCATAGAGAGGGCAAGGCAGTACTACGCCTCCGAAGGCGAGTCTTCGCCCCTCTTCCATGCGGTAAAACTCATCGAAGGGGACGAAATGGAGCTTGCGCGCCCCGGTGCGGATAAACTCTGTTCCGAAATTTCGGACGGCGACATGATGGCCGCCGTCGCCGACGAGAGGTATAGATATATCTCGGCGCATTTTTCAACCGCAAAGCGCAAAAAGGGCGGCGGAGAGCTTACAAAGTCGGACAGGGCAGACAGAGTGCTCACCCATAAAATATGGGGCCTGCCCATATTTGCGTTAATTCTCTTTGCCGTATTTCACCTCACCTTTGCCGAAGATTTATTCTACATAAACGCCATATATTCCGCGTCCAACGGCGGAGCGGGGCTTCCCACGTTCGAAGATCTCGGCTTTGCCGTATCCGAAGGCAGCGGGCTATACGAAAATTTCGGCATCGCGCTGGCTGCATGTTTTTATGACGGCGCGGCGTTCTCCCCGGGCGTCATTTTAACAAACCTTCTCAACCTCGTTCTGGGCTACATCTCATACGGCATAGGCCTCGGCGTCGAATCGGCGGGCGCTGCGGAGTGGGCCGTCAGCCTCGTTAACGACGGCATAGTAGGGGGTATAACTGCCGTTTTGGGCTTTCTTCCCCAGATACTCACCCTCTTTTTGTTCTTCTCTGTGCTGGAGGACACCGGATATATGGCGCGCGTCGCCTTTATCCTCGACAGGATATTCCGCCGCTTCGGCCTCTCCGGCAGGGCGTTCATGCCCATGATAATGGGCTTCGGCTGTTCGCTGCCCGCCATGATAAACACGCGCACGCTCTCCGATGACAACGAGAGGACGGCGACGATAAGGGTAATTCCCTTCTTTTCATGCGGCGCAAAACTGCCCATTCTCACGGCCATAGCGGGCGGCATGTGCAATCTGTTCGGTCTGCCCAGCGTCGAGCTCATCACCTATTCCATGTATGCGCTAGGCATGGTCACGGCGGTGATTGCCGTAATAGTAATGCGCGCAACCACCATGCGCGGCGACGTGCCTCCCTTCATAATGGAGTTGCCCGCCTACCATATCCCCGGGTTTAAAAACCTCATGCTCCACCTGTGGGATAAGACAAAACATTTCGTAAAAAAGGCATTCACCATAATCTTTGTCTCCACGGTGCTCATCTGGTTCCTGCAGTCCTTCCGCTGGAACTGGACGTATATCGGCGCGGACGACATGGGGCAGTCCATACTGGCCTCCGTCGGCCAACTCATTCAGCCCGTCTTCACGCCGCTGGGCTTCGGCTCGCAGCTCGGCATCGAGTACGGCTGGGTGTTCGCCGTGGCGGCAATCACGGGGCTCATCGCAAAGGAAAACGTAATCGCAACCTTTTCGGTGCTCGCAGCAATGATAGCCCCGGGCTTCGAGGGCACTGAAGACGGCGTTGCCGAAGCCGCCCTCATGATAAGCAGCACGGGCATGACGCCTGCCGCCTGCATAGCCTTTATTATGTTCAACATGACGACAATTCCCTGCTTTGCGGCGGTTGCAACGGCCAAGGCCGAACTCCCCGCAGGCAAGTTCAGGGGCACGCTCGTATTCTGGCTGGTCACTTCCTACATAGTCGGCACGGCTATATACACGGTGGGCAACTGGTGGTGGACTGTGTTCATCTGGCTCGCTGTCGCCGTCGCGGCTGCCGCGGTGGTCGTGTTGCACAATACGGGCAGAATAAAGCCGTTCAAAAGGGCGGGCGAACGCAAATAAATTTAAGTATTCACCTGCCTGCCGCCCATGCGTTCATGTCGGCCGCATGTGTGTGCGGTGCGGCGCATACTTTGATCGGCTTTTCTCAACATCTGTAAAAAGGAGGACTCTATGGGAGTTTTGGAAATTTGCCTGATAGTAATCTGCTCGCTTGCCGTGGTGGCCGTCGTCGGAAGCGCGGTGTACCGCAGGATAAAGGGCAGGCCGGGCGGCTGCGGATGCGGCTGCGTGGGCTGTCCGCACGCCTGCAACAGGCACAAGGACGGTTGATGCCCCGTCCGGCTCAAAAAGTTCACACTTCATAACACTCCACATAAAAAGGGTGCGGCGCAGCAAATTGCTGCGCCGCACCTGTTTTCTGTTAAATTTTAGCGTCGCGCGTCCAAGACCGGTCTTCCGCGGTGCATATTTACGCCGCCTTTTTCAGTCGAGCGTAAATTCGGCGATGTCGGCCGCGCCGTCGCCGAAGAAGAGGAGGTACAGTTCAAACTCTCCCTCGGGATTTTTGAACGGCGCCGAAAACTTTGTCCACCGTTCGGAGGGAACGAGCTGAATGGTTGCCAGCGTGTTTGCCCCGTCGGAAGCAACAAGTTTGCCCCTGCCGCTGCCGCGCGCCGTCACGGTTATTTTGTCCGCGCCCTGCGGTGTAAAGTATTTGAATCCGCAAACGGAGTACCGCCTGAAGTTTGCAATGTACTGTCTGCCGTCGTCATCGGGGCATATATACGGGTGAATGCCCTTGAGCGGCACTTCGCCGCGCATTGTGCCCGAGCGGCTCTTGAGTATGCAGGCGATGT
>CALVLX010000080.1 GCA_944341195.1 uncultured Clostridia bacterium | reverse complement strand
GTATGCCTTCCGCGGCTTCGTCATAGACGTATCCGCAGACGGGACAGGTATACTTCATATAAATCCCCCTTTGCCCCTCCGGTATGCCCCCGAACGCAGGAGAAGCCTTCGGGAGTTCACTTAAAGGGACTTTGTTTATCACCTGAATTATAACATGCCCGGCGCATCCTGTCAATAGCGAGTTTTTTTAAGGCGTTCGGCGGAACTGTTTTTTAAGGCGTGCGCCGGAACGATAAATTTACCTACCGCGGAAGGAGCGCACAAAACGATATTCCACACCCCGCCCCGCGCGCCGAAAAGTGCGCAAAACGGGTAAAAACGGGGCATGTAAAAGCATTTTTACACGGTATTTTGCATCATTTAAAGGCCATTTGCTGGACAACGGGCGTCCGCGCGGAGTATGATAGTTATGAGGTAGAGAAAATGAACATAAACGACAAGATAAGGGAGGCGAGGATCAAGGCCGGCCTCACGCAGGAGCAGGCCGCGGACAGACTGGCGGTGAGCAGGCAGACTATGTCCCACTGGGAGAACGGAAAGACCTATCCCGACATAGCCAGCGTTGTGAGAATGAGCGACCTTTACGGCGTCAGTCTGGACTATCTTTTGAAGGACGTCCCCGAAGGGGGCGCGGCGGACGAAAGATACGGGCCCGCCGCCGGGGAGGAGACGGACGAAATTGCCGCGCAGAGCGCAAAGGAGAGGGGCATGAACGATTACATCAGCTACCTCGAAGAGAGCACAAACATAGTAAAGAAAAAGGCGGCCGTATCCAGAATACTCGTGCTGGGAATATATCTGCTGATATGGGCGCTGGCGATAATATCCTTCTGGGCCGGGCTGCAGCAGGACGCCCTGGGATACGGGCTCGTCATACTCTTCACGGGGCTGCCCGCCGCGACGTTTGTAGTCTGCGCGATAACGGGCGGCGCGAATTACTTCGGCAGGGCAAAATGGTTCTTGTGCCCCGCCTTCGGAGTGCTGCATCTGCTATCCAACTACCTCACCTATACGCTGAGCAATATGATACACTTCGGGCGCTTTCTCTTTCCCGTAGACTACACTCTCCTGTTTTTGGGAATAATAGTTTCGGCGGCGGGCATGTTGGCGGGAAAGTTCATACGCCTTCTGATATCCTACGTAAGGCCTTAGGCCGACATACGCAAAACCGCATTCACAGACGCATATTGCCGCACGTAACGCCGCGACGGCAAACATACAGGCCTGCGGCCGCAAGAAAAATTCTTGCGGCCGCAGGCCTGTATTCATAAAAAATTTTATCTCTTCGCTTTCTTTACCATTACGAAATTTGTTAACAGCACGCCCCGCCTTTCGACCTGCTGTTTGCGGACGGTCACATAGCCGCGGCCTTCGAAAAATCCCTTTGCCGTGACGGAGGCGTGCACGGTTACATCGACCGCGGAATGCCCTTCCAACCCGTCGCAGAGCGCCGAAGCTATGCCCCTGCCGATGCAGTCGGCGCGGACATATAACCTGTCCAGATAACCGGTATCATCGATATCGCCGAAGCCGGCTATGCGTCCCTCCTCCTCTGCGACGAGACAAAACCGGCCGTGCAGCGAACTTTCCCATGCCGCCAGATCCGCCTCCGCGGGAGCCCATGCGTCCAGCTGCTCCTTTGTGTAGTGCGCCGCATTTATGGTGTGCACGGTGTCATAGAACAGCCCCGCCATCTCCCCGACGTCGGACAGGCGGTATGCCCTTATCTTCATATATCCTCCTCCTTATGCGGACAATCCGCCGCGTTAGGGCTCATTTGCGCTCCTCACGCGCGGCGCGCAGCACGACTTCGGCGGTATGCCGTTGCACCTCTTCGGGCGTTTCGTCGAAGTCGTATTTTATCCATTGATACACAACTCCGAAAAATCCGTACACGAAGAACGCGCGCAGATAGGCGGAATGCCTTTCTTCCGGCCAGTCGGAGAGGGCGTCGAACGCGAGCACTTCCGATAGCCACCCCGCCTTTTTTATGGCAAAAACGGGCGAAACATATTCAGCATCGTCTTCCGAAATTACAGCTATCATAATTGGCCTCCCGCCGTCTTTTGCATATTGTAACATAAAAGCAAGCCGAAATCAAGCCCCGCCCGCAGTCGGGAAGGGCACAGAAACTATCGTTCCTGCGTGATTTTACCCTAATTGCGGCGCAGCACCACCATAGTCTCAACATGGCAGATGACTACAAAAGGTCTCAAAATGCCCGTTTTCAAAGGGTGTAACTATAAAAAGTCTTTTAAGCAAACACTGTTTATAAATTCGGTTCTACAAAATGCACGGCAGACTCCTCCCAATATTTCCGATAGACGCGGCTTTCATCGCCGTCAAGGTTGAGTTGATACATTCGGAATGTGACCAAAATATTTTTCGGCTGCCAAAGTTCTTCGTAAGAATATTGATACTTCATTCCCGCGTTGCGCATTACGCCGCCGCTGCGGGGATTGTTTCTGTCGTGCGTCGCCGTGATATAGGGTAAGCCGTCCTGTTTTACCTGCTCTATAACGGCTTTGCCCGCTTCCGTAACGATACCCCTGTGCCAAAACTCTTTGCGCAGTCCGTAGCCGAAATCGTGATGGTCTTCCATATCGATCTGAATATAGCCTATGGGGTAGTTGTCTTCTTTCATGCAGATCGCATAGGCATACCCTTGCGGTCGCGCATATTTTGCGGCATATCTTTCCTCATAAAAATTTTTTGCTTCATCTATACTTTTAAGAGGATACCACGGAAGAAATTTATTTACATCCTCGTCTTTTAAGATGAGAAATAACGCTTCAATATCTCGCTCGGTAAATTTTCTTAAAATAAGGCGCGGCGTTTCCAATGTCGGCGTATTCATCTGTTATTCACCTTTCACTTGCTTTTCCGATTTCGATTATATTATAAAAAATGAACCGCCGACCGCAAGGGTTTTCCCCTATGGTCGGAGGCTCTGCATTATTTCCGTTCGAGACAAACCAACGTCTCGACATGCTTTGTCTGCGGAAACATGTCGAAGGGCGTGACAGAAGTTATAGCATAACAGCCGTCCGTTCGTTCGGGTATATATGCGGGGTTTTTGATTATTTTGTTGCCGTCTTCGATGAGAGAACCGCACAGAAGCCCCAAGTCCCTTGCGAGCGTGGCGGGATTGCACGAAACCAGAACGACCTTTTTTGCGCCGCTTGCCGCAATTGCGCGAACGACGGAGCGCTCCATACCCTTGCGGGGAGGATCGCATACGATTACGCGCTCCTTTCCCTCTGTTGCGGCCAGCACTTCGGCCATCCGATCTTCCACCGTGCCGCACAGGTTGTGCATTTTATACGAAAGGCCGTTGAGAGCGGCCAGTTCGTCGGCGCACTTTACCGCTTCGGGCACGACTTCTATGCCGTAGGCGGCATCGCAACCCGCGGCGAGCATGGCCGTGAGCATACCCCCGCCGCTGTAGAGATCGATGACGACGCTCCCGGGCGAGCACGCCTGCGCGCGGACGGCCTCGTAGAGGAGGGTGCGCACGCCGTCGTTTACCTGCAGAAAGGTCTGCGCGCCGGCGGTGAACTTAATGCCGCAGTCCTCGGCCGAAAAAGAGCGTTGACCACGGACTATGTGCCATTCTCCGCCGAAAACGGCATTGCCCGTGCCGCCGTTTACATTGAGCCACAGGGCGCAGCCCGGGAAGAGGGAGTCGAGCTTTTCCGCGAGCGCGGCGAGCCTTGTTTTTTTTGCGCAGACGACGGTGATTATGAGATTATTTTGCACTTGCCTGGCCACTATGTGGCGGATATCGCCCGTGCGCGACACTTCGTCGTAGCCCTTTAAACCCGCCTCCTCCATGAACGAGAGCAGCGCGGAAATGAGCGGAGCGCACCACTCCCTCTGCAACAGGCAGTTATCCACGGGCACTATTCTGTGCGAACGGGGAGCATACACCCCGACTATGTTTTTTCCCGTTCCGTCCACCCCGACGGGCAGAGCCAGCTTGTTGCGGTAGCCGTACCGGCTGCCGGCGCTGACCGCGGGCTGTACTTCCGCCTGTATATTGCCCAGCTTTTTGAGACAGTTTTGAACGAGCCTGCGCTTGAAATCGAGCTGGCAGGCATAACTCATATGCTGGAGCTGACAGCCGCCGCACTTTAAAAAGACGGGGCAGGGCGGCGCCACCCTCTCCGGCGAGGGCGAGATCACCTTGAGAAGTTTGCCGTAGACGACGCCGTCCCCGACCTTGAGCGCGGTGAATTCGACTTCCTCGCCCGGAATGCAGCCCGGGACAAAGGCGCGGCCGCCCGACATTAAATTAATGACGCCCTCGCCCTCGCTGCCGAGCGAGGCGACGACGCCGACGTAAGTTCCGTTCTTTTGCATAAGTTTTCAGTACGAAGAGATTATAATTATCCGGCCGCCGCAGCCGTTGAAATTTACCGGGCGACGGCACAACGCCCCCTGTTGCGGCAGACCGCGGCGGAGGGGCAGACGGGGCGGATTTTGCAAACCGGGCCCCGCGCGGTTCATCTGTTGATGCGGTACACGAGTGCGTTGACTATCCTCTGGCACCTGAACATCACATAGTCATAGAGCAGGAATATTATTGTGCCGCCTATGAAGATAAACAGCAGAATATAGTCGTTTATTACGCGGTAAATTTCGACCGACGCATCCCCTATGGACGAATTGAAGACCAGAATGTACATCACCCAGAGCGAGAAATCGAACCAGACCGCCTTGACGATGAAGGCTATCCACCTGTTGACGCGGAAGCGGAGCTGGAGGGCGTTTACGAGGGGATGCAGCCCGAAAAACATTACGAAGGGCACCAGCAGCCATGCCTGGCCTATCGCGCCGAGCAGCACGGCGAGAATGCAGGTGCCTATATACGCCAGCGCGTCGCCGGCATAGAAATTTTTTGAGAGCGGAATCATGAGGCTGATTTCCGCCATTAAGTAGCCGCTTGCCAGAAGCACCCGGCTGAACGCGCCGATGAGGAGAAATATGACCGCCAGCGCGCACGAGACCGCCGAGAGAGCTATCCGGAAAGAGGGAGAATTATTATTTTTAGGCATATCAGTTGCAACACATATTGCACATGCAGTTGAGGCAGAGGTTCGCGTAGCAGCAGGTGAGGCAGTCGGTACAGAAATTGCCGCCCATCTGGCCATCCTGCGCGCCGCTCATATCCTGCCCGCGGTAGGCGCTCTGGTTGGCGCCCTCGGAGGCGTGGTTGGCCGCATCGTACTGCATCTTTTCGTTGAGCTTTGTATAGGAGTCCTTATACTTCTGATTGCCCGGATCGAGGTGCATGGCGATTTCGAGCTGTTTTTTGCTCTCGTTTATCCAATTCTTGCGGTAGAACACGACGCTCTGGAGGTAGTGCCACTGCGCGGGGCGTTCGTTGAAGCTGTCCAGAAGGCGCTGTGCCTCGTCGATGTTGCCGTCCTTTATGAGTTCTTCTACCTTTGTATAGGCCGTACCGCCGCCGTTTTCGGCTGAGTTTTCGGCTTCGGCGAGCTCGGAGAGCAGTTCGTTGCGCGCCGTCTCTATCTTTGTGAGCATACGGGCGGCGTTGTTGCCCACTTCGCCGTCGGCAAAGCGCTCTTCGAGATATTTTTCGCGCAGGGCGGTGTACGCCTCCTCTATCTGCTCCTTGGTGGCGCCCTCTTCGAGCCCCAGAATTTCCAGATTGCGTTTGTTCATTTTTGATGTCTCCTTAAAGGGATGATAAAATATTGAATGGGTGGTTTAAGCGACCGGCGGACTGACAATTCAGTCCTTTTGTTCCCTCTTGCCCTCGCCGCACCTGCCGTAGACCAGCGCGCGCGTCTTTGCGGGTATGCCGAGAAGAATGATGTTGTCGGTGAGATCGTGGTTGAAGTAAAACTTTACCGAGGCGAGGCGGACGCGCATGTCGGCGAAGAGCGAATTGAAGATAAAATTTATCTCCTCCCCGTTTGCGGCCACCGCCTGCGATTTTTCGGGCAGCTTATAGGCGTTGTACAGCACGTTGTACCTGCCCTTCTTTACGTCCTTGTCGTAATCGTCCAGCGCGTCGGCGAGGTATATCCACTTGCCTATGTCGTAAAAGAGGCCTTCGGTGTGTTCATCGGCCTTGTCGCCCAAAATATAGGACGAAAGTTTTTTCATCATTGCGGCGGTGGGTTCGCAGGCCTCGTCTATGACGGCGCTGTTCCTCCCCTCCACCTCGCTCTGACGGGCTAGTTGTTCTTCGATTATGCGCGCGGCTTCGGGGTGCCTTTTTAAAGTCTTTTTATAGCCCCGCCTGTACAGGAAGGCCAACAGCCCCCTCTTGTCGCCGTCCGCCCTGTCGTCCAACAGTTTATAATATGCCAGAGCGGTGTTTATGCAGCCCAGGAGCACCGAAGTTTCGTCCGGCAGGGCCATGTACCTCCTCTTGAGAGGGTGCAGGGCGCACCTGCGTTTTTTTACTACGACGTCCACGTTCTTTAAGTTGTGGACGAGCGCGGACATGAAGGCCATATCGTAAGTCAAGGCCGTGCGCGCCAGCTGGCCGCTGCCCTCCCTTATCGACTTGCACATGCCGCAGTACATGGCCTTGTAGAGCATCTCGTCCTTGACGAAGAGATGGGGCCTTTCGGGATGAATATATCCGAACATATCAGAGCTGATAGAATCCTATCTTTTTATAGACTTTGGCAAGCGTTCTGCCCGCGCGGCGCGCGGCGGCTTCCGCGCCATTTTTGAGAACGCCGTTCAGATACTCCTTGTCGGCGAGGAGCTTTGCCTGCTCGGCCTGAATAGGCGCGAGCTTATCGGCCACGGCCTCGCCCACGGCCTCCTTGAACTGACCGTAGCCGCAGCCGGCGAAGGCGCTCTCGCATTGGGGGATATCCCTGCCGGTGAACGCCGAATATATCGACAGAAGGTTGCTGACTCCCGGCTTGTTTTCGGGATCGTACCTGACCGCCGCTTCGCTGTCCGTGACGGCGCGCTTGAATTTGCGCATTATAGTGTCCCTGTCGTCCGAAAGGAAGACGGCGCCGTTGACGTTTTCCGCCGACTTGCTCATCTTTTTGGAGGGATCGAGGAGGTCGTTTATCTTTGCGCCCACCTTGGTGTATACGCCCTCCGGAACGGTGAACGTGGGGGAATATGCGTTGTTGAAGCGTATGGCTATATCGCGCGTTATCTCCAGATGCTGGCGCTGGTCAACGCCCACGGGCACCACGTCCGTCTGGTAGAGGAGTATATCCGCGGCCATGAGAACGGGATAATCCATGAGCCCCATATTGATATTGTCGGCATGTTTGGCCGATTTATCCTTAAACTGCGTCATGCGCTCCATTTCGCCGACGTAGGTGAAGGTGTTGAGCACCCACGCCAGTTCGGCATGTGCGGGCACGTGCGACTGAAGATAGAGCACGCACTTTTGCGGATCTATTCCGCAGGCGATGTACAGCGCGAGCAGCGAAAGGGTGTTCTTTCTGAGCTCGGCGGGATTCTGTCTTACGGTGATGGCGTGCATGTTGGCTATGGCATATATGCAGTCGTATTCATTCTGAAGGGCGACGAAATTGCGGACTGCGCCTATATAGTTGCCTATGGTTAAATTATTTGTCGGCTGCACGGCCGAATAGAGTACTTTTTTTTCTCCCTGCATTGTTTTGACCTGTAAACATTAATTCCACACTATTTTAGCACATGCGCCGCCAAAATGCAACACCTTGGCGGCAACATTTACCATTACGCAAAACTAAACGAAAAAACACACGCCGTTTTCACTCCGCCGACAAAGAACTGCGGGGCGCGGCCTTTGAAAGGCCGCGCCCCGCAGTCGGTCAATACGCGATTGCTCACGCAGTTACTTTTTTGCACGCGCGCAGACAACAATCGTCTTTATTGCGACAGCCGCCGCAACTGCGCCGAACGTGACAAGGCCGAAGAGCAGAAAAGAACCTGCAGTCATACATGCCGCCATACAGTTTACCCCCTTTAATGATGTGCGCCGCGCCGCAGAACGTGCGGTCGCTTTTGTCCATTATACACCTGTTACGCGCCGCCGTCAACCCCCGTGCGCAATATTCCGGAGGCGCGCAGTCGAAAGATCTCAAAGCCGGAGTAAGTGAGGGAGTATTATTTGATTACCGCCTTGCTGTAAACAAACTTTGAGATTTCTCCACTCACTACGCTCGGTCGAAATGACAAATTAATGAACGCTCGATCAAAATGACGGGAAAGGGAATGTTTAAAGAAACCCGTTAATGTCATCTTGAGCGGA
>CALVLX010000079.1 GCA_944341195.1 uncultured Clostridia bacterium | reverse complement strand
TCCCCGAGAGGTTTTCGCTGCGCATTATATTGGGAGCATATATGCGCATTGCGCTTGTCTGCGGTACGGATAGCAATATTCACTCAGGTACCGACCGTTCGAAAATGTCAAGACTCTTTTATCAGGGAGCCGGATCTGCGTGACTGCGATCGTTAAAAGGCTGCGAAAGCCCCTGCCGACATTCCCGATCCGAAGGCGCGATCCGTCTTACCGCCTATTCCGGACAGTGTGACTAGCATAGGCGAAGATGCGTTCTACGGATGTAACAATATCATACAGGTCGAAAACGGCATAAGCTATGTAGATAAATGGGTAATAGATTGCGAAACGTCGGTGACGTCTGTCGAATTGCGCGGTGATACGGTGGGTATAGTCAAATATGCGTTTGAATATTGCGTCAGACTTACAAGCATCACTGTTCCGGACAGCGTGACCGGCATAGGTGTATATGCGTTCCGTGATTGCTACAGCCTCGAAAAAGTTTACTATGCGGGCAGCGAGGAGGACTGGCAGAAGATAGATATCGGCGACTATAATTCAGATCTTGAAAATGCCGAAATTATCTTCAATTACAAAAAATAAAGGTATAGCGCAAAAATAACGGGCGGCGGACAGCTTTTGCTGTCCGCCGCCCTGTTTGCAGGCGAAAATTGGTCTATCTGCCACCGGGGTGGTGTAAGGCGAGGTATATCATCAGCACGGATATATCCGCGGGATTCACGCCCGATATCCTGCCCGCCTGGCCGAGCGAGCGGGGGCGCACTCTCGAAAGTTTTTCCCTCGCCTCCAGCCTCAGCCCGTCTATCGAGGAATAGTCTATGCCGTCTGGCAGCAGTTTGCTCTCCATCTTGCGGGCGCGCTCTATCTGTTCGCGCCCCTTCTTCAGGTAGCCTTCGTACTTTATTTCTATCTCCGCACTCTCCTTAACGGAGTCGTCGGCATCCTTCAGGATGTCCGCCGCGGCGCATATGCTTTCAAGGGGCACGCCCCTTTTGATGAGCTCCGCGGAGGAGAGGGGCTTTTGCACTCCCTCAAGGCGTTGCCCCCGCAATATGCCGTCGCAAACGTCCGCCGGCAGCTTTGTCTGCAGTTCCTTGAGCGCCCTTTCGTAGTTCTCTTTGCGCTTTAAAAAGCGGGCGTATCTCTCCTCAGTCACCAGTCCGCAGTCGTAGCCCTTCTGCGTCAGGCGCAGATCGGCGTTGTCCTGCCTCAGTTCGATGCGGTGTTCGGCGCGGCTCGTCATCATGCGGTAGGGCTCCTCCGTGCCCTTTGTTACAAGGTCGTCTATCAGCACGCCTATATACGCCTCGTCGCGCCCCAGAACGAGGGGCTGCCTGCCGCGCAGCTTTAACGAAGCGTTCAGCCCCGCCATCAGCCCCTGCGCCGCCGCCTCCTCGTAGCCCGAAGTGCCGTTTATCTGACCGGCGGTGTACAGATTTTTTACCTTTTTGAACTCCAGCGTGGGGTACACGTCCAGCGTGTCTATGCAGTCGTATTCTATGGCGTAGGCATAGCGCATTATGTCGCAGTTCTCCAGTCCCGCCACGGTGCGGTACATATCCCTCTGAATGTCGTGGGGGAGGGAGGAGGACATGCCCTGTATGTATGCCTCCAGCGTGTCCGCGCCCTCCGGCTCTATGAATATCTGGTGGCGCTCCTTGTCCGCAAATCGCACAACTTTAGTCTCTATCGAAGGGCAGTATCTCGGCCCCGTGCTCTCTATCGTGCCGTTGTAGAGGGGTGAACGGTCAAGGTTGTCCAGTATGATTTTGTGCGTCGCGCCGTTGGTGTATGTCAGGTAACACTCCGTCTGTTCGGCGGGGACGTGTTCGTGCATAAAGGAGAAGGGGTACACGCTTGCGTCGCCCTCCTGAACGGTGCACTTTTCCCTGTCTATCGTGCGGAAATCTATCCTCGCCGGCGTGCCCGTCTTGAATCTCCGCACGGCGAAGCCCAGTTCGATAAGGTTTTGCGTCAGCGCGGTGGCGGGGGCGAACCCGTTGGGGCCGCTGTCCTTTATCACCTCGCCCGTTATGGTCTGCGCGTTGAGGTACACGCCCGTAGCAAGTACGGCCGCGCGGCAGTAAAATATTCCGCCGTAAGTCGTTTCAACGCCGCATACCTGCCCGTCTTTCACCAAAATGCGCGCCGCTTCGCCCTGCACTATGCGCAGGTTTTCCGTGTGTTCTAGCACGGCCTTCATGCGGCGGTGGTAGGCGTTCTTATCCGATTGGCACCTCAGGCTCTGCACTGCCGCGCCCTTTCCCACATTCAGCATTTTAAACTGCATTGCCGTCTCGTCGGCGTTTATTCCCATCTCGCCGCCCAGCGCGTCTATTTCGCGCACGAGGTGTCCCTTCGCCGTGCCCCCTATCGAGGGATTGCACGCCATAAAGGCTATGCTGTCCAGGTTGAGTGTCAGCATAGCCGTCTTGAGTCCCGTTCTGGCGCAGGCCAGCGCGGCTTCGCAGCCGGCGTGTCCCGCGCCGACCACTACAACGTCAAATTGTCCTTCGGTGAATGTTACCATAAATTATGCGGGGGAGGGCGAAAGGTGAGGGTGCAGATTCAATCCGCCCGCTCTCCGTAAGCCTTCCCCTTTTATATGTCTGTATATTACTTCTTGAGCACAATATTCTTTATGTCGTCTATATCCTTGGCGACGCGGTCGTTCACGTCCTTCATCTCTTCGACTTTGTTGCGCGAATACAGGATGGTGGTGTGGTTTCTGTTTCCCAGCGCCTTTCCTATCGACATGAGGGGCAGCGAGAGCAGTTCGCACATGAGGTAGCAGCAAATCTGCCTGGGCTGAACGAGCTCCTTTTTCTTGCACTTGCCCACCAGGTCTTCCCTCGTCACGCGGTAGTAGGAGCAGACGGCGTTGATTATGGAGTCTGTGGAGATATCCTCCTTGCCGTCCTCGGATACTGCCTCGTTGAGCGCGCTCGAAGCGAGCGCGACGGTGATGGGCTCTTCGTGCAGCTTGCTGGCAAAAATCACCTTTGTCAGCCTGCCCTCCAGCGTTCTCACGTCGTCGCCCGAATCCTGCGCCAGGAAGTTGAGCACTTCATCGGGCACCAGGCACCTCTTTTCAAAGGCCTTGCGCTTTAAGATGGCTATCTTCGTCTCAAAATTGGGGGGCAGTATGTCGAACACCAGCCCGCCCGAAAAGCGCGTCCTCAGCCGCTCTTCCAGCGCCGTCAGTTCCTTGGGCGGCTGGTCGGATGAAATTACTATCTGCTTTCCCTTGGATACAAGTTCGTTGAAGGTGTGGAAAAATTCCTCCTGCACGGACTTTTTGTTGGCTATGAACTGTATGTCGTCGATAATGAGTATGTCGGCCGAGCGGTAGTGCTGTCTCAGCTTGTTTCCGCGGTCGCGCGCGTCCGGGCCGCGGCTGGTGAACATTGTGTCTATTATTTCGTTTACAAACTGCTCGCTGGTGACGTAAATGACCTTTAAATTGGGCTTTTCGGCGACTACTTTGTTGGCTATCGCCTGCATCAGGTGAGTCTTGCCCAGCCCCGTTCCGCCGTAGATGAAGAGGGGGTTGTAAGTCCCCGCGGGATCTTCGGCCACGTTGAGCGCCGCGGCGTACACGAATTCGTTGTTCTTCCCGACGACGAATGAATCGAAGGTGTATTTCTTGTCCAGATTGGAGGGCGGGTTGTAGCCGTCCTCCTCGGCGGGGGCGTTGTAAGCGTATTCGCTGCTGCCCTCGACGACCAGTCTGAAATCCGAAACGCCCACGTCGGCCTTGACTATGGCTTCGCGCATCTTTTCGGCCAGGGTGCTCGTTATGTAGTGCGCAAAGGCCTCGCTGGGCGTTTGCAGAACTATATACCGCCCGTCCACGTCCACGGGCTTGAGCTTTTCAATGTACGTCGTGTAGGAAATGAAGGTAAGCGTCTCGCGCATTTTTTCCTTTATGGGATTGTAAATAAAGTCAAAGTTTGTGCTTTCGGTCATAATTATTCTTCATTCCCTTTGTTTTTTTAAAAAATTATGTTAAAATAGTAAACGGATTTTCTTTCATTATATTACAAATTGCTCTCAAAGTACAGTATTTTGACAAAAAAATGCGCATAAAAAATTTGGTGTTAAAAAATTTCAGAAATTATTCGGGCGAAGAGTTTGTCTTTGCGGAAGGCCTCAATATCCTCACCGGGCGCAACGCCCAGGGCAAGACCAACTGTGCCGAGGCCGTGTTCTATCTCTGCACGGGCACTTCGCCGCGCGCACGCAGGGACAGGCAGCTCATAAAGTACGGCTGCGGCTGCGCCGAAATTTCCGCCCTCTGCAGCGGGCGCTACGGCGATATCTCCCTCGCCGCCTCCATACGCGAAAACGGGCGCGAAATAAAGGTAAACGGCAACAAAATAGTCCGCAATGCCGACCTTTTGGGCAATCTCTACGCCGTCTTCTTCTCCCC
>CALVLX010000078.1 GCA_944341195.1 uncultured Clostridia bacterium | reverse complement strand
CGATGTACGCTTCGGCAGAATGGTCGTAACGCTGCCTCCCAAGAGCGGCTGCGTGTACGGCAAGGCCTTTAAATAATCCGCCCGCGCACTGTCGTAATCTGACTTTGAGATTTCTCCGTGCGCTCGGCTGATAGCCTCGCTTAGTCGAAATGACATAGGGAGAATATGGGCGTTGAGATTTCTCCGCGCGCTTCGCTCGGTCGAAAAGACGGGAAAAGGTAGCCGGTCGAAATGACGGGAAAGGGACACAAGCGAAACATCAAAAAGATGATGTTCGGCAAGGCCGGTTAATGTCATCTTGAGCAGCCGCGTTTCGCGCGGCGTAGTCGAAAGATCTCAAAGTAGTGGTACGTGCGGCAGTATTACGTGATTACAGCCGCAATGTCCGCGCCTTACGTAACCGCGCGGTGGAAAAAACCGACGGATGCAAAGCGGCTGCGCTGCTGCCGTTCAAAACGGTCATATCACGGCATATATGCCGCGGTCAATAAAAATTTTATATCTTTTCCAAGGGGGAACTATAATGGAAAATAAATTCTTCGGCGAGCTGGACAGGTATCTCTTCCACCACGGCACGCATTACGAACTCTACAACAAAATGGGCGCGCATATCCGCGAAATAAACGGTGTGCGCGGCGTACACTTCGTGCTCTGGGCGCCCTCGGCGCGCGCGGTGTGCGTCGTCTCGGACGGCAACGGCTGGACGCCCTGGCGGGACATAATGGAAAAGGTGGACGACGCCATCTGGGAACTCTTCGTCCCCGGCATGTGCGAGGGCGTAAAGTATAAATTCCTCATCGTCCGCGCCGACGGCAGCGAAGTCTACAAGATAGATCCCTACGAATTCGGCAGCGAGTGCCGCCCCGCCAATGCCTCCGTCGTCACAAACCTCGACAGCTACGTCTGGGGCGACGGCGACTACATGAAGGCGAAGAAGGGAGAAAATTATCTCGAAAAGCCCATGGCCGTCTACGAAGTGCACCTCGGCTCATGGAAGAAGGATCTCGAAAAGTGGGACGAGGACAAGTTCCTCGACTACCGCCGCCTCGCCCACGAGCTGGCCGAATATATGGAATACATGGGCTATACCCATATCGAAGTCATGGGCATCTGCGAATACCCCTTCGATCCCTCGTGGGGCTATCAGGTCACGGGTTACTTCTGCCCCACCGCGCGCTACGGCAGCCCGCAGGACTTCATGTATTTTGTCGATTACATGCACAGGCACGGCTTCGGCGTCATTCTGGACTGGGTGCCCGCGCACTTCCCCAAGGATGATTTCGGTCTCGCCAATTTCGACGGCACGCCTCTTTACGAGTACGCCGATCCCCTGCGCGCCGAGTACCCCGAATGGGGCACAAAGGCCTTTGACCTCGGCAAGCCGGAAGTGAGCAACTTCCTCATCGCCTCGGCCTTCTTCTGGGTGGAAAAATACCACATCGACGCCCTGCGCGCCGACGCCGTCGCGGCCATGCTCTATAACTCCTTCGGCAGGAGCGAGTGGCGCCCCAACATGGACGGCGGCAACCTCAATTACGAGAGCATAGAATTCTTCAAGCACCTCAACTCCATGCTGAGGACGCGCACGGACGCCTTTATCATCGCCGAAGACAGTTCCATAATAGAGGGCGTCACCGCGCCCGTCGCCAAGGGCGGGCTGGGGTTCGGCTTAAAGTGGAACATGGGCTGGATGAACGATACCCTGCGGTACGTCAAAAAGGATCCCGTATACAGAAAGTATCACCACTGGCTGATGACGCACACATTTGAATACATCTTTTTGGAGAGGTATATACTGGTGCTCTCGCACGACGAAGTCGTCTACGGCAAGGGCAGCATGTGGCGCAAGATGCCCGGCGACGCCATGGCCAAGTTCGGTTCGCTCAAGTGCTACTACACCATGATGATGGGACATCCCGGCAAGAAGCTGCTCTTCATGGGGCAGGACTTCGCGCAGGAAAACGAGTGGAACTTCCGCACCTCGCTCGACTGGCACCTCTGCGACGAGCCGGGGCACAGGGACGTAATGAACTGCTACCGCGCCCTCTTGAGGCTGTATAGGGAGCGCCCCGTCCTGCACGACGACACCAGCTATAAATCCTTCGAGTGGATAGAGAGCGGCGACGTCAGCCGTTCGATATTCTCCTTCATCCGCCGCAATCCCTGGAACTATAACGACGGCTTAATATTCGTCATAAACATGACTCCCGTCGATTACTGCGATTTCGGCGTCGGTGCGCCGGTGGACGGCACATACAGGCGCGTGTTCTCCACCTACCCCGACGGCAGCGAATTCAAAGTGGAGGCGAGGGAGGAGCTGTGCAACGGCAGGCCATACAAGCTGACGTTCGATCTGCGCCCCTTCGAAGCCATCGTGTTCGAAATACCCTATCACGAGAGCACCGAAGAGGAAAAGAAGGCCGAGCGCAAGGAGCGCGGCCGCGCAAAGCGCGAACACAAGCTCGAAAAGACCACGGAGCACGCTCCCGAAGTACAGATACCCGCCGAACTCATGCCCGCGGAAGGCAAGGCAGCAGGCAGGCCCGCCAAAAAGAGTGCGGCAAAAAAGAGCGGCAAAAAGTAAAAAATTCGGTTGGCGGGCGCATACGCGCCCGCCAACATGCTGTTAATTCTGTTTACGAAAATAAAATGCAGGGTGGAGTTATGCTTAAAACTTATAAAAATCCCGTCATATATGCCGACTATTCCGATCCCGACGTCATCCGCGTCGGCGACGACTATTACATGATCTCGTCCTCCTTCAACTATGTGCCCGGCGTGCCCGTGCTGCACTCCAAAAACCTTGTCGAGTGGGAGCTCATAAACTACGTCTTTACGGAGATACCCTTCGAAGGCTACGACGCCGTCCGACACGGATGCGGCGCGTGGGCGCCCTCGCTGCGCTACCGCAACGGCAGGTTCTATGCGCTCATCCCCTTCCCCGACGAGGGCATATATGTGGCCGAAACGGAGGATATATACGGCAAGTGGTCGCCCTTGAGGCCCCTTCTGGAGGGCAAGGGATTCGAAGATCCCTGCCCCCTGTGGGAGGACGGCAAGTGCTATGTCGTCTTCGCCTTTGCAAAGAGCAGGGCGGGGTTCAACTCCGTCCTCGCCGTGTTCGAAACGGATGAACGGCTCACCGAGCCCGCGCGGCAGTACCGCTTCATATTCGACGGCTCGGACATCGCCCCCAAGATAGAAGGCCCCAAGTGGCATAAAAGGGGGGATTACTTCTATATCCTCGCCCCCGCGGGCGGCGTGGGCACGGGCTGGCAGGTTGCGCTGCGCTCACGGGAAGTTTACGGGGATTACGAGATGAAAATAATAATGGTGCAGGGCGACAGCGAGGTAAACGGCCCCCATCAGGGCGCGCTCATCGACCTTGACGACGGGGGCGAAAACTGGGCGTTCATGCACTTTCAGCAGATAGGCGCATACGGGCGCGTGATCCACTTACAGCCCGCAATATGGCGCGACGACTGGGTTTATCCGGGCGACAGCCGGGGCGGCGAGGAGCCGGGCACGCCCGTAAAGAGCGGCATATATCCCGTGGATATCGCCACAGATTACCGCCTGCCCGCCGGCGACGAATTCAAAGGCGCCCTCTCCCCCGCATGGCAGACGCCCGCGCGCCTCACGGAGGGCGCGTTCCGCGCGGAGCAAGGGGGACTGCGCTTCAACTGTCTGCACTATGCCCGCCGGGCTCTCTCCGATCTGCCGTGGCTGTTGACGCAGCGCACGCCCTATAAAAATTTTAACGTCGTAACGGAGTTTTCGCCCTCCTTCGCCTGCGACGGCGACGAGGCCGGCTTTGCCCTCTTCGGCAGACAATATGTCTATGCCTGCGCCGTGCGCAGGGAGGGGCAGACTTTTATAGAACTGCGCCGCGGCGCGATCGGCGGGTGCGATGACGAAGTCCTTGCCTCCGTCCCCGCACCGGAAGGGAGCGTCAAGGTCTGCCTCACCGTCCGCTACAGGCAGCACAATGCAATGCTCTGCCGCATCACCGTCGGCGGCACTCCTTTAAGGCACACCTTTTTTGCAACCCCCGGAGTGTGGGTGGGGGCAAGGGCGGCCGTATATGCCCGCTCTCCGGCGCACGGCGGCGGTTCGGCGCTCTTCGGCTATATGCGCATAGAGCGTGCATAGTGCGAATAGAGGAGCTGTTGCCAATAAATTTATTTAATTCGGCGCGGGCGCGCATACTGCGCGCCCGCGCCGCCCTTTTTGCGCTCTCCTTTTGCGCTCCGGCGGTTAATGCCGCGGCTGCATTAATCTGCCAAAAAAATTGAGTTGACCGCGCCGGCATTATGTGATATAATTCCTACAATAAATATAGGAATATGTGGTAAGCTATGAAAGTCAGGCAGCTTCAGGATAAAATATTGCAGTTGAAAAGGGATACGGATACCTGTATTCTCGCGCACAGCTATATGACGGAGGATATCTGCGAGATAGCCGATTTCACGGGGGATAGCTACGCCCTCGCCGTAAAGGCCAAGGATACGCCCAATAAAAACGTCGTAATGTGCGGCGTCCGCTTTATGGCGGAGATGGTCAAGATGCTCAATCCCCAAAAAAAGGTCGTCCTCTCCAACCCCTCGGCGGGTTGTCCCATGGCGGAGCAGATGGATAGGGCGCTCATCGCAAAGGTCAGGGAGGAGTGCCCCGGCTACGCCGTCGTGGCCTACGTCAATACCACTGCGGAGCTCAAAACGGTGGCCGACGTGTGCGTCACAAGCTCTTCCGCCGTCAGGATATGCCGCGCCATTCCCGCAAAAAACATACTCTTCATTCCCGATATAAATCTGGGCACATACGTTAAGGAACAGGTGCCCGAAAAGAATTTCAAGCTGCTGCAGGGAGGCTGTCCCACCCATGCAAAAATAGGCGAAGAGGAGGTGCTGGCCGCCAAGGCCGCCCACCCCGACGCGCTCTTTTTGGTGCACCCCGAATGCCGCCCCCAGGTCGTAAAGCACGCCGACTATGTCGGATCTACCACGGGTATAATGGATTTTGCGGCCAATTCTGCGGCGGAGGAATTCATCATCGGCACCGAAAATTCCATAGTCCAGCACCTGCAGTTCGCTCATCCCCGAAAGCGCTTTTACGCGCTCTCCAAAGACCTCGTGTGCAACAACATGAGGGCCACCACCCTCTCGGATGTGTATCATTGCCTGCTCGGCGACGGAGGTGAGGAGATCGTCATGGAGGAAGAACTCCGCCTCTCGGCCGTAAAGTGCATAGACGAGATGATAAAGTACGGCGGATAACGCCCCTGTTCCGTCCCGCGTCTCTTTTCGATGCGGAGGGGAGTGAAGCCGAGCGCATTGCCCGGTAAAGTCCCTTTTTGTCATCTTGAGCGAAGCACACGGGGTGTGCGCAGTCGAAAGATCTCAAAGCTGGGGATAAGGGAGGCGCCCGGCGTCAAGCCAAAAATGCCATAATACGTGCGTAGGTGCGGCAGTATTATGCGGTCACTGCAACGGCGCGCGTAACTGCCTTCGGCCCGCCGGGGTGCGGCGGGCGAAAAATCAATGCCTCGCCGCCCCGTCAATTTTAGTCATCCCCTTGTATCCGAGGTATACTGTCATGATGATAACAACAAAGGGGCGCAACGCCCTCAAGGTCATGCTCGATCTCGCACAGCACAACGACGGCTCGCCCGTGCCCCTCGCGGATATAGCCGAGCGCGTGCACGAATCGCAGAAATATCTGGAATCGACCATGTCCTGCCTGACGCAGAGGGGGCTCATTCTCTCCTCGCGGGGCAAGAGCGGCGGCTACAGGCTGGCCAGGCGCAAGGAGGACTATTCCGTGGCGGAGATAATAACTGCCGCCGAGGGCTCTCTGGCGCCCGTCTCCTGCCTGTGTTCCGAAACGCCCTGCGAAAGGGCGGAAGGCTGTCTTACCATGCCGCTGTGGCGGGAGCTGGACGACGTCATCATGAATTTTCTCAACTCAAAGACGCTTGCAGACCTGCTGAAGTAGCGCCTGCGCGCATCCGTCGTCTCTGCCGTCTGCAGTGCCGGCCGCGCCTCCGCCGCATGAAAAGCGCGCGCGGTAGGATAAATAGCAGGATAGAAAAAACGGAATAAATATATCACCGGCGGGGCGCACAGATGTTATGTGCGCCCCGCCGGCCTGTCCGCCGGGCGCGGCGGCAGCCGCGCCCCTTCGTCCGTCCGCGTTGCGCAGGAGCGCGCATATGCGTATCGCTCTGCGGGTAATTTAAACGCGCAAAAATCCGATTGGCTTTTCCTGTTGCCG
>CALVLX010000077.1 GCA_944341195.1 uncultured Clostridia bacterium | reverse complement strand
GAGGGTGGCAACGTCGATTCCCATACATATGCCAAAAACGCATACGAAAGGGGCGCGGCCGCCTTTGTGTGCATGTACCCGCTGGACATCCCCGCGCCGCAGATAATCGTGGCGGACGGCAGGGCGGTCATGGCGCCGCTCGCCCGCGCGTTTTACGGGTGTCCCGATAAGTCCATGAAGATAGCGGGCGTGACGGGGACAAACGGAAAGACGACCACTACATACATGCTGAAGAGCATATTCGACGCCGCGCGCTTCAAGACGGCAGTCATAGGCACGCTGGGCATTTCTTACGGCGAAAGGTATATCTCGCCCGAACTCACCACCCCCGATCCGATATTTCTCTATTCGGCTCTCCGCGATATGGCCGACGATGGTGTGGAGTATGTCTTTATGGAAGTTTCCGCCCACGCGCTCTATTACGGCAAGGTGGACGGCATACGTTTCGCCGCCGGGATATTTACAAATCTCACGCAGGATCACCTCGACTTTTTTTCGGATATGCGCACATACGCCGCCGCCAAGGAAAAACTGTTTGAAGACGGCCGCTGCAGGCTGGCCGTCGTCAATTCGGATGACGAAACGGGGCAGGGGCTCATCCGCTCGTGCAAAAATGTGTTGAGCTACGGGCTGGAAAATCCTGCGGATACTTTCGCTGTTGACCTTGTCGAAAGTATAGAAGGTTCCCGTTTTGTCATAAATCTCAGCGACGAGCTCTACGATATCCGCATAAACATGCCCGCCGTATGCAATGTGTACAATGCGCTCGCCGCAGCGACGTGCGCGCACGCGCTGGGCATAGATATTGCGGCCATCGCGCAGGGGCTGGGCAGCCTCAAGGGCGTTGCGGGCAGGCTCGAAAGGGTGGCGGAGTACAACGGCGGGAGCATATTCGTTGATTTTGCGCACACCCCCGACGGCCTCAAAAAATCGCTCGAGGGCCTGGGCAAACTGTGTAAAGGCAAACTCTACTGTCTCTTCGGCTGCGGCGGCAACCGCGACAGGACGAAGCGTCCCCTCATGGGGCAGGTCGCCGCCGAAAACGCCGATTTTCTCATCGTCACTTCGGATAATCCGCGCTTTGAGGATGCCTACGATATCATAGCCGACATCGAGCCGGGCATTCAGAAGGTAGGCGCGCCGTATGTGACTATAAGCGACAGGCAGATGGCCACGGAGTACGCCGTCAACCTGTTGGGGAAGGGGGATATTCTGCTCGTCGCGGGCAAGGGCGGCGAAACTTATCAGGAGATAATGGGTATAAAACACAGCTATAACGACAATACGGTAATAAAAAGGATTGTGGGCAAATAAGTTTGAAATATCTCGTATGTATACTTGCGTCGTTTGTTCTTTCGGCGGCGCTCACCGCGCTGCTGCTTCCGCTGTTGAAAAAACTAAAGGCGGGGCAGTACATTCTCTCCTATGTGACGCAACATGCCTCCAAGGGCGGCACGCCCACCATGGGCGGACTGGCCTTTGTCGCCGCCGTGGTAATAATATCCCTTGTATTCTGCGGAACGGAGAGCACCGCCGTAAACCTCACTCTCGCCATAACCGCCGGTTTTGCCGTAGTCGGCTTTTTGGATGATTTTTTAAAGATACGCCGCAGGGAAAACGAGGGGCTGAAACCCTATCAGAAGATAATTTTCCAGCTGGCGATAGCTTCGGTGGCGGCGGCGTTCTGCTACGTGAACGGCATGACTTACGTCTTTTTTCCCTTCGGCGGGGGAGCGGGGCTGGATATCGGCCCGGGCATAATTCCTCTTGTCGTCTTCGTGTTTGTAGCCACCGTCAACTGCGTCAATCTCACCGACGGACTGGACGGCCTTGCCGGGGGAACTTCTCTTTCCTACCTCGCTTTCCTCGGCGCGATGCTCGCTGCGGCCGGGGCGGAGGGGGAGTGCGTCGCCTTTTCGGCCGTCGGCGCGCTGGCCGCCTTTCTCATGTTCAATTTCAGCAAGGCCTCGTTGTTTATGGGGGATACGGGTTCGCTGGCGCTCGGGGGACTCATTTCCTGCCTGTCCGTCTTTTCGGGGAACGTCCTGTATATCCCCGTGCTCGGCATAATGTTTGTGGTGTCAGGCATATCGGTCATCATCCAGGTAATATACTATAAAAGGACGAAGCGCAGGGTGTTTCTCATGGCTCCCGTACACCATCATTTTCAGATGAAGGGATACGCCGAGAGCAAGATAGCGTATATGTACTCTCTCGTAACCTCGCTCGTCGGAATAATCTGCTTAATGTTTGTGTGAGGCTCAAATGTATTTTAAAGGTCAGAAGTTTTTGGTGGCGGGCATGTCCGTATCCGGGCAGAGCAGTGCCCGCTTTTTGCTTGCACGCGGTGCCGAAGTCTATCTCTACGACGACGTCGTGACGGATAATATCAGGCGCGCCGTGGAAGAGCTCCTCTCGCTCGGCGCGCACGAGGTCACGCCCTCGTCATACGAAGACGCCGTTGCATTGTGCGACGTGCTTGTGCTCAGTCCGGGCATTCCCATAGATAACAGACTGCCCGTATCGTTCAGGCGCGCGGGTAAACTCATAACCTGCGAAGAGCAGCTCGCCTCCCGCTATCTGCGCGCCACGGCGATAGCCGTTACGGGCACCAACGGCAAGACGACGACGGTTTCCATGATAGGCAAGATGCTGTCCGACTGCGGAAAAACCGTCGAAGAGTGCGGGAACATCGGCCGCCCCGCCATCGATTTCGTCGATGAGCTGAATTACGGCGATTTTGCCGTCATGGAGATATCCTCCTTTCAGCTTGAAACTATCTCGGCGCTCGATCCGCACATTGCCGTAGTTACAAATATAACCGAAGACCATCTGGATAGGCATTACAATATGGAAAACTACGTCTTTTTAAAGAGTAAACTCGTCCGTTCGCTCAACGAAGGCCAGTACGCCGTCTTAAATTATGACGACGAGCGCGTGCGCTCCTTCGCCTCTCTCACAAAGGGCAAGGTAGTCTGGTTTTCGGCGCAGAGAAGATGCGACGGCGCGTATGTGCAGGACGGCGGCGTGTGGTATGCCGGCAGGCGGGTGTTCGATATCGCGGATATGAGCATCACCGGCGTGCACAACGTATATAACGCCCTCGCCTGCACGGCCGTTGCCGGGGTGCTGGGGCTGGATATGGAGGAGGCGGCACGCTCGATCTGTTCGTTCAAAGGCGTGCGCCACCGCATTGAAAATGTCGGCACTTTCGGCGGCGTCACATACATAGACGACAGCAAGGGCACAAACGTGGACGCCACTCTCAAGGCCGTCGAGAGTATGACCGAACCCACGGTGCTCCTGCTCGGCGGCGCCGATAAGGGCTACGAATACGGGCGGCTTTTTGAAAGCATAGGGCAGAGCCGCGTCGTTCACGCCGTGTTCTACGGCGAAAACAGATACAAAATTTTATCTGCGGCCATGGAAAATTCCTTTTTTGCCTTTTCGCTCTGCCGCACCATGCGCGAAGCCGTCATGCTCGCAAAAAATTGCGCCTCCGTGGGGCAGTGCGTTCTGCTCAGTCCCGCCAGCTCCAGCTTTGACGAGTTTTCTGGCTATGAGGAGCGCGGCGATTGCTTTGCGGGCATAGTCAAAGGGTTTGCCGATGATTAAGTCCCTTTCCGTCCGGCCGCGCGGGAGGGGGGATATACTTCTTTTGGTCTGCGTCGCGGGCATGTCCGTCTTCGGCTGCGTCATGATCTATTCCGCGGGCTCGTATGTCGGCCGGGTGCAGTACGGGGATGAATTTTACTTTGTGCGCAAGCAGCTTGCCGGTGTCGTCATAGGTATGCTCGCCATGCTGGCTATGGCCTTTGTTCCCTACCGCAGACTTAAAAAGCTGAAAATTCCCCTCGCCTTGCTCTCCGCGGCGCTCCTTGCTCTCGTCTTTGTGCCGGGGGTGGGCGTCACCAATTACGGAGCCACGCGGTGGATAGGCATCGGGGCGGTGACGATACAGCCGTCCGAGATAGCAAAGTACTCATTTGCGCTGTTTGCCGCCGCGCACTTTGCCGAACATTACGACAGATCGCGCAGCGTAAAGGGCGTGCTGCCCGTGCTCGCTCTGGGCATTGTCTTCTGCGTGCTCATCATCATCGAACCGAACATGTCCATTACGATGTGCGTCGGCCTGCTGATGCTTGCGTTGGTCTTTCTCAGCGGCACAAATTTAAAGACGTTTGCGGTGATGCTCGTTCCGTGCATAGTGGCGGTGCCCGTGCTGATAGTGCTCGAACCGTACCGTCTGCAGCGGTTGAGCGCCTTCATCGATCCGTGGGCCTCTCCCAAGGAGGAGGGGTATCAGCTCATTCAGTCTCTCTATGCGCTCGGTAACGGCGGGTGGTTCGGCGTGGGGCTCTTCAATTCCACCCAAAAATATCGCTTTCTGCCCTTCGCCGAGAGCGATTTCATCCTCTCCGTCATGGGCGAGGAGCTGGGATTCGTCGGACTTGTCATATTTTTCGCCGTCTGTCTGTTTATCGTCTGGCGCGGCATGGTCATAGCCGGAAGATGCCGCGAACCGTTCGGCTATCTGCTTGCGGCGGGCATCACCCTCGTCTACGGCATACAGGTGATAGTCAACGCGCTCGTCGTCAGCGGCGCCATACCGCCCACGGGGTTGCCCCTGCCTCTGGTGAGCAGCGGAAATACTTCGCTCATTATAACAATGGCGTCCATGGGGGTGCTCTATAACATCTCGGCCTCCGGTTAACAATAAACCCCCAAAGCACATATTATGGAAATGAAGCAGCCTGAATAATATAAGTTCGGGCTGTTCGGCATTTTACACATATACGGAGTCGATATGGATAAGTACATAATTAACGGAGGGCGCCGCCTCGAAGGGCAGGTGCGCGTTCAGACAGCTAAAAACTCCGTGTTGCCCATTCTCGCCGCATCGGTGCTGACGGATGAAAAAGTCACTGTGCTCAATGTTCCCGATATCACCGACGTGCGAAACATGGTAAAGATACTTGGCTGCCTCGGCTGCCGCGCCGTCTACCGCGGCGATGACGTAATAGTTGAAAGTTCGTGCGCGAACAACTGCGAAATCCCGCGCGCTCTCGCCCACGAACTGCGTTCGTCCGTCTTCCTGCTCGGTTCGGTCATCAGCCGTTTCCGCAGGGCAAAGATAGCCTACCCCGGCGGTTGCGATATAGGCCTGCGCCCCGTCGATCTGCATCTGACGGGGCTCAAGCGGCTGGGGGTAAAGATAACCGAAAGCAACGGCTATATAGTCTGCGAGTGTGAAAGGCTCACAGGCAACGAGATAATGCTCGATTGCCCCAGCGTCGGCGCTACGGAAAATATCATGCTCGCCGCCGTGAGGGCCGAAGGCACCACCGTAATTGAAAACGCCGCCCGCGAACCGGAAATAGAGGATTTGCAGAATTTTTTAAATTCCATGGGGGCCAAGGTGCGCGGGGCCGGCTCGGGCACGGTCGTAATAGAGGGCGTAAAGAGGCTCGGCGGCTCCGTCTACCAGCCTATAGCCGACAGAATAGAGGCGGGCACCTTTTTAATAGCGGCGGCCATGTGCGGGGGAGAGGTCGAACTGTGCGGCGCTAATGCCGAAAATTTGAGCTCGCTTTTGCATAAACTTAGGGAAAACGGTTGCAAAATACGCATAAAAAATGATAAAATATATTTGAGGAGCGAAAGGCGTCCCGTTTCTGTCAAAAGCATAGAAACCCAGCCCTATCCCGGCTTTCCCACCGACCTTCAGGCGCAGATGACCGCGCTCTGCTGCGTCAGCTCGGGCAATTGCATAATCACCGAAAATCTCTTTGAAACACGTTTCAAATATGTCCCCGAACTTCGCAGGATGGGGGCGGATATAACGGTGGTTGACCGAAGCGCGTTTGTTCGCGGTGTGGAAAAACTTAAGGGGGCGGTGACCGTCGCGCACGACCTCAGGGGAGGCGCGGCTCTCGTCATAGCCGCTCTTGCGGCGGAAGGCGACAGCGAGGTTTTGGATATCTCGCATATCGACAGGGGTTACGCCCGGTTCGAATATAAACTCCTGTCTCTCGGCGCGGGCATAAAGCGCGTCGGGGTGTAAAGCATTTATGAACGGATACATAAGAAAAATTGTTACGGCAGTGCTCGCGCTCATCTTTCTGACGGCTGTCATAGTGGGGGTGGGCGTCATGCTCTCGGTGCGCAATGTAAACGTCGAATATATTTTTTATTCTGACAGGGGCGACGCCGACTATCGCGCTTCGGTGGAGAGGCTGGAGGCCCTGAAGGGTGAAAATCTCGCATCGATAGAGGAGGGCGACATAATCTCCTGCGTGGACGGTTCGCTCGTGACAGTCGTCGGGTACGAAAAGATCTTCCCCTGCACGCTCAACGTCGTGCTCAGGGAGAGGGTGGAAGTATTTGCGCACGCAAACGCCTCCGGCGGATACGATATGTTCGATTCCCGCGGGGAGTATATGTATTCCCGCAGGCAGAACATCAATGACGCCGACGCCAGTCCCGATGTGCTTCTGGACGTCGAAGACACCGATTTTGCCGCGGCCGTTGAGATCTGCGGGTACTTCAGGGAAAGTTTCGGCACTCTGCGCAATCTCGTAAGAAGAGTCGTCACTGCCCACGACGTCGTGACGGGCACCGCCGAGATGACGCTCGAATTCTACAGCGGACTCAAGGTTGTCATTGTCGATTACGACGAGTATGCCGATAAAAAAATGGCGGCCGTTTACGATGAATATAAAACGCTCGACGACGGTCAAAAACTGCGCGGAAGCATCTATGCAGTAGGTTCGGGGGAGGACGGTTCGGACGTTTTTGCCGCATATAACCATCAATTTGAATGATTAAAGCATATCTGCGCATCAATGGAAAAAATTAGGCGGTTCGATTTACTTTTTCGAACCGCTTTTTTGTGTCATTTTCTTGACAATTGTAAAACACTATTATATAATATATTTATAGATTTTTCGCGCGGCAATATCTGCGCCGCAAGAGGATAAAAAGTTGCGTAACAAAAGCGTGGCGGTATTGGACATCCGCTCTTCCGAAGTGTGCGCCGCAGTCGGCGAACGGGGAGTGAACAATACCTTCATAATCAAAAGTAAATACGCCTGTCCTTACGACGGTTTTGCCGACGGCGAACTGATAGACGTCTCCGCCTTTGAGGGGGCGGTGAGGGATGTAGTCAAGAGCACTCTGGCCTCAACGGGCGACAGAGTAACCCGCTTTTTTGTGGGCATACCCGGCGAATTTATCAGAACGGTTGTAACCGACGACGTAATAACCTTTGCCGCGCCGCAGAGAATAAAGGCCTCGCACATGGCAAACGTCAGGTCGATGTCCCGTCCCGCCGATGCCGACGGCTATTCGGTGGTTGACAGCAGCCCCGTCTATTACGTCCTGTCCGATAAGCGCAGAGTCATCGATCCCGCGGGGTGCGTCTCCGACAGTCTGAGGGGCAGAATAAGCTGGTTTTTATGCAGGGATGCGTTTGCCGAGTGCATAACGCGCGCGTTTAAGCCGTTCCGGGGCATAACCCGTTTGAGGTTTATACCCACGGCGCTGGCCGAAGCGTGCTATCTGTTTGAACCGCAGATCCGCGATAACTACTGCGTCTTCCTCGATATGGATTACATCTCGTCCACGTACAGCGTGGCCTGCGGAAACGGAATAGTTTTCAGCCAGTCTTTCTCCGTCGGAACGGGGCACATCGCGGCGCTTTTAATGAGCGAACTGGATATCCCGTTCGACGTCGCGTCTCAATTCCTCACCATGGTAAATCTCAACGCAAAGGAGCGTCTGACATCCGTTCAGGAGGTCAGGCGCGGGGACAAGCTGTACAGCTTTTCAACCTCCGTTCTGCGCGATCTCATACGCGAAGGGCTGGACGGATTGTGTGAGATGGTGGTGGAATGCAATCGTACTTTTGCCGAAAAGGATCTGTCCGGCAAACCGCTGTATCTCACTGGAGAGGGCGTAAAGACCATCCGCGGCACGGCCGAACACATTTCGGGACGGCTCGAATGCGCCGTGCACGTCGTCTCGCCCGGGGTTCCCTACTACGATAAACCAAAATTTTCTTCGCTGTTCAGCCTGCTCGACGCGGCACTCGGCGAAAATTCACATAAAATTTTCTGAATAGAGGCATAATACCATGTTTTATGATAACAACGGAGGACAACAAATGTTTAATGATCAGCCAGTGAACGGCAACGTGTCCGGCAGAGCCAAGATAAAGGTAATAGGCGTAGGCGGCGCGGGCAACAATGCGGTAAACCGCATGATCGAGGCCGGCATCAACAGCGCCGAGTACATCGTGGTCAACACGGACAGCCAGATTCTCGCGCTCTCCCCCTGTGCAAATAAAGTTCAGATTGGCGCGCAGCTCACAAAGGGGCTGGGTGCCGGAGCCGATCCCGACGTCGGCCGCGCGGCCGCGGAGGAGAGCAAGGATACCCTCACCGACCTCATAAAGGGCACCGACCTCCTGTTCATAACGGCGGGCATGGGCGGCGGCACGGGTACTGGCGCCGCTCCCGTAATTGCAAAGATAGCGAGGGATATGAAGATACTCACGGTTGCCGTCGTCACCGAACCTTTCGCATTCGAAGGCAAGAAGAGGATGGAAAACACGGCGAAGGGGTTGGAAAATCTCAAAAAATACGTAGATACGCTTGTAATAATTCCAAACGACAAGATAAAGACGGTGGTTCAGAAAAATACGCCCATGGTCGAAGCTCTGCGCGTCGCCGACGAAATTCTCAAGCAGGGCATCAAGGGCATTGCTGAACTCATCGTCAATCCCGCGCTCATCAATCTCGACTTCGCGGACGTCAAAACCGTGCTCAAGGACAAGGGCATCGCCCATCTCGGCGTTGGCGTTGCCAAGGGCGACAACAGAATTATCGAAGCCGTCCGCGTGGCGGTCAACTGCCCTCTGCTCGAAACTACCATAGAGGGAGCGCGCGGCGTCATTCTCAACGTAGTCGGCGGCACCGACCTCACGTTCGACGAGGTTGCCGACGCGGCCGAATTGGTCAGGAGCGTCGTCGATGCCTCCGCCAACATCATCTTCGGTGCCCGCATAGATCCCAACGTGCAGGACGAGGTGGAAATAACCGTCATTGCAACGGGCTTCCCCGGCTTCGACAATAAAAAGGACGACGATCAGCAGAAGGGTTTTTCTACGAGCAGAATATTCTCCGCGCAGAACTTCAATTCCCGTATGCCCATAAACAATGATCCCTATTTCGGGCAGCGTCAGCAGATGCCCGCGCAGCAGCCTGCCCAGCAGACTGTGCAGCCCAGACAGATAGTTCAGCCCCAGCAGCCCGTACAGGCCCAGCCCTTATACCCCCAGCACGCCGTTCAGCAGCCTCAGCAGGGGTATGTTCAGCAGCAGATGCCCGTATACGGCAATGCGCCCGTCTATCAGCAGCCCCAGCAGCCCGTTCAGGGGCAGCCCGTATATCCCCAGCAGGGATATGTTCAGCAGCCCGTTCAGCAGGCTGTCCATCAGCAGGCTCCCCAGCAGTACGGCCGTCCTTCGGACGAGGCCACTATAGAGCGTCCCAGCGACAAGAGCGTGCCCAAGTTTGCCAGGCTCATGAAGAATTTCGGCCGTCGCAACGACGACAGATAATTTTTGACTATTAGTTATTTTATCGTTTTCATTTTTTCCGAAAGAGCCGGAGCTCGTTATCGAGCTCCGGCTCTTTCGCCGCGCCTTTCAAATAAGTTACTGCCAAACCGGTTGCATTTTGATGTGCATTGCTCGGCGTTTTTACAAATTAAGTCATAATGCGCGTAAAAATGCAGTAAAATGCTATATGATAAAAAATATATCCGGGGCGCGGAGTTTTTATTTTGACGGCATAGGCGGAGCGAGCATGAGCGCGCTCGCAAAGATATTGAAGTGCATGGGAAAAGATGTGCGCGGCTATGACCGCGTCCGGAGCGAATATACCGATCGGCTGACCGCCGCAGGCATACAGGTTGACTTCGGCGGGGATTGCGGCGCGATCGACGACTGCGACGTGTTTGTCTATACCGATGCGATAAAGGGAGGGGATGCGCGCATCGCGCGCGCCGTGGATGCAAACAAACTCATATTGCCCCGCGGGCGGCTGCTCGCCGAGATGAGCGGGCTGTTCGGCCGCACGATCGCGGTTGCGGGATGTCACGGCAAGACTACCTGTACAAGTATGCTGGCTCACATCTTCTGTTGTGCGGGCAAAAATTTTACCGCGCATATCGGGGGGAACGACAGAGCTTTCGGCAATGCCGTATTTAACGGCTGCGATTACTTTATCACCGAAGCGTGCGAATATAATAAAAATTTTCTTCTGCTCGATCCCGACGTGGGAATTATTTTAAACTGCGATGCCGACCACCTCGAATGTTACGGGGGATACGGGGAACTCATCGAAAGTTACGGGAAGTTTGCGCAGTCCTCGGCAAAGAGCGTCGTGCTGTCCGGCGATGCCGTCCGCGGCGACGTGACGTTCGGGATCGGGAGCGGATGCGATTACTCGGCGGTAAATATCATTTCGCGCGGCGGGAGGTACTCCTTTGAAATATCCGAGCGCGGAACGGGCATTTGCCGCGTCGGACTTAAAGTCTATGGCAGGCATAACGTCCTGAATGCGTTGGCGGCAGCCGCCGCGGCAAGATCATGCGGCATACGCCCCGACGCGGTTGAGGACGGATTGAACAGGTATCCGGGGACGGAGCGGCGGTTCGAGAGCCTGGGAAGGGTGAACGGAGCCGAAGTCATTGCCGATTATGCCCACCACCCGCGCGAGATTGCCGCTCTTTTGCGCACGGCGCGCGAAATTACTAAAGGCGAAATTTATATTATCTTCCAGCCGCACACCTACAGCCGCACAAAAAATTTTTTCGATGAGTTTGTCTCCGTCCTGTCGGGCGTCAGCAATCTGCTCATCTATAAGACCTTCGCCGCGCGCGAATATTTCGATGAGTGCGGCAGCGCCTTCACACTCTCCTGCGCGATAAAAAATTCCCGTTACGCGGAGAGCGAACGGGAAATACTCGGCTTTTTGTCGCGGGCGGGGAGCGGGGACAAAGTTTTTGTGCTCGGCGCCGGCGACATATACTTTATTGTCAAAAAATTGATGAGCGAACTATGAGTCCGCGGCGGGGCGGCATCAAAATGAGATGTCCGTGCCGCGCTTTTCGCAGGCAAACACCAGGTCGATGAACTGCCTTGCGCGCCTGGGAGATCTGCCGCCCTTGACGGTGGCCCACCGTTCGGCCAGCGCTTCGAGGCGCCCTCTTTCGCACGATATCCCGCTGTCGTCGGCGAGCTGGGCGATTATCGAAAGATAGGTTGCCCTGTCGGTGGGCGAAAACATTACGGTGAGGGCAAATCTGTCCGAAAGGGAGAGTTGCTCTGCCATGGAATCGGCCGGATGCACGGAATTTTCCCTGTCCGTAAAACTCTCCTTTACTATGTGCCTGCGGTTGGAGGTGGCGGCTATCATTACGTTTCCCGAGCCGCCGCATATCGAACCCTCCAGTCCCGCCTTGAGTGTGGAGAGGTTTTCGTCGCACTCGTCCAGCGAGAGGTCGTCTATAAAAATCATAAATTTCAGGGGTATATCGCGCACCGCCGCGCGCACTTCGGGAATGGCGTTGAGGAACTGTTTTCTCAACTCTATTATACGCAGACCGTCGTCGGCGTATTTGTTGAGCATGGCGTGTATTGTGGAGGATTTGCCTGTGCCCCTGTCGCCGTAGAGCAGCATGTCGGCGTAGGGCAGGTCGGATAAAAAGTTGAGAATGTTGTCTTCTATCAGCTTTTTCTCCTCGGCGTAGTCCTTCAGTTCCTCAAGTTTTACGGGAGGGGTGCCGTCCACGGGCACCAGCTTTCCGGAATCGTACACGAATGCTCTGTAGTCGATGAACTCCCCGTAGCCGTGTTCGGCATAAAAATCTACAAGATTTGCGGCCGATCCGGCGCCGTCGAGTTGCATGTCGAAGGGCGGGACGGGATTGCCCACGTTGAAGTGTTCGTCGCCTTCAAAGCTCATCGCGGCGGAAAATATTCTGTTCAGGTCGTCTGCATACGCATCCGAAAGATATGCCGAGGGCGTGTCTCCCTTGGCGCATGTGCGCGCAAAGGCGTTGTCGTCGCACAATATCATACGGCACAGTTTTTGCAGAAAATCGCTTTCGGCGCCCGCTTCGTATATTTCGTAGTAAAAATCTTCCCTCTCGCCGCGGGAGAAGGCCTTTAAAAAGCTAAAAAATAAGGGATTTTTCTCAAGTCCCCTGAGTACTGTCAGTCTGATATCTTTTGTGTTCATAAATATTCACACCCTACCTTTATTGACTTTGATTATAAACTAAAATTTGGATTTATGCAATTTTTTATGCAACTTTTTTTCATATTTTATAATAATTTTTATTACTGCGCTTGACTTGAGCGATTTTTAAAGATATAATTAAAGAACATATAATAAAGCGATATAATTTTCGGAGGAAAGATATCATGGCAAAAATTTACTATCAGTCCGATTGCGACTTAAACGCATTAAAAAATAAGACCGTTGCCGTAATCGGCTACGGCAGTCAGGGACATGCCCACGCGCTCAACCTCAGGGAGAGCGGAGTCAAAGTCATCATAGGTCTGCACGAGGGCGGCAAGTCGTGGCCCAAGGCCGAGGCTGCGGGCTTCGATGTATACACCGTTGCCGAGGCGACAAAGCGCGCCGATGTCGTAATGATGCTCATCAACGACGAGCGCCAGGCAAAGGTCTACAAGGAGAGCATTGAAAGCAACCTCAAGGACGGCGCGGCGCTGGCATTCGCGCACGGCTTCAACATTCACTTCAAGCAGATAATCCCCCCTGCAAACATAGACGTGTTCATGATCGCGCCCAAGGGGCCCGGCCATACGGTGCGTTCCGAATATCAGGAGGGCAAGGGTGTTCCCTGCCTTGTTGCCATAGAGCAGGACTACACCGGCAAGGCTCTCGACATCGCCCTCGGCTATGCGGCCGGCATAGGCGGCGCGCGCGCCGGCGTGCTCGAAACGACGTTCAAATGCGAGACCGAAACAGACCTCTTCGGCGAACAGGCCGTTCTCTGCGGCGGCGTCACCGCCCTCATGAAGGCGGGGTTCGAAACGCTTGTGGAGGCCGGCTACGATCCCCGCAACGCATACTTCGAGTGTATCCATGAGATGAAGCTCATAGTCGATCTCATCTACAAGGGCGGCTTCTCCATGATGAGGTACTCCATCTCCGATACCGCCGAATTCGGCGACTACGAGACGGGCAAGAGGCTCATAACCGATGAGACCAAGAAGGAGATGAAACGCATTCTCGAAGAGATTCAGGACGGCACTTTCGCGTCCAAGTGGATAGCCGAAAACAACAACGGCAGGGCGCACTTCATCGCAAAGCGCAATCTAGAGGCTTCGCATCAGCTTGAGGAAGTCGGCAGGGAGATAAGGGCTATGTATTCGTGGAACGACGAAGGCAACCTTGAAAAGGCCGAAGAGGGCAAGACAAAACTTTAAAAATAAAACGTTGACACGGGCGTGCGCCGCATTGTTGCGGCGCACGCCGTATTTTTATCAAAATGAATGACTGTAAATCAAATAAAACGCCGTCATTTTCTTGTTTTTTCGCTTGTTTGATGTTATAATATATATTAGCATAAAAAGCTATATTTTACGGAGTAATCCCGGTGAAAAATAATAACGACAAAAAGAGACATTCCTATATTTTCACGCGCGAGACGCTTGGCATGACCGTGCTGCTCTTCAGCGCGCTCATGCTGCTCATTTTAATTACGTACAACACCGTTTTTTCGTCGCTCGGCGCGGCGATCTGCGCGTTTATGTACGGCACGTTCGGTTACGGCAGTTATCTTGTCGTGGCGGCCCTGGCATATCTCGGCGTATGGCTGGTCTTTGAAAAAAAGATTAAAATAAGTCTGCGCGCGGTTGCCGTCTCGGCCGCCACTCTGGCCGTATTTTTTATGCTCTTCCATGCCGTCACCACGCGCGATTTCACGCTGGATGGCTACGGCGCCTATCTTTCGCAGTGTTATGCCGCCGCGGAGGAGGGGTATGCCGGCTATACTTTCGGCGGAGCTCTCTCGGGGTTGTTTGTCTATCCCGTAGCGCGCGGCACCACGTTTATCGGCGCATACGTCATCTTTTCCATACTCTTTCTGCTCTGCGCATATCTGCTCTTTTTAGTAGTAAGAAGGGAGATCGTCGCTCTGGTCGGATCGGGCTCGCCCGAAAAGGCCCGCACGGTGCAGGCGGACGAGGGGCAGATTTCCGAAGGCCGCTTACAGCATCCCGCCGAAGGCCGCGAAGCCGTGCAATTTGCAAATCAATATGCGGATAGCGGGGAGGGGTACGGCGCCGGGGTATACGCTGCTCCGCAGCAGTATGACGCCTACTCCGCGCCCGCGCAGAACGTTGCCGCGCAGAACGAAGGACGCGATCGGATTTATGCAGGTGCGGCCGGGCAGTTCTATGCCGGGCAGAACAGCGCCGTCAATGAGCCGTCCTACCGCGGACAGAACGAACAGCCCGCACCTTCTCTGAGCGACGAGGACAGATTTTCTCCCGAAAATCTCGGCAGAAAGATACTGTTTGAAAACGGTGAATTTGCGGCCGAAAGTTACCGCAGAAATATGATATTCAACGACGATTCCTATTTCAATCACCCCGTGCACAACAGCGGCGATTACCTCACCAGTTTTTCGGGCAAAAAGCCTTCGTCCGTCCAGCCCGTGCAGTCCGTCTCTTCGGCGCAGTCCGAGGCCGCCGCGGCCGAACAGAACGAAAGCCGTTCCTCCGTGCCGCAGTACACGCAGAGTTATACGGACAGCTACGCCGAAGAGGTTGAGCGCAGCGGGCATACGCCGGCTACGCCTTCCTACATTTACGGCGACAAACCCGTGCAGTCGCTCGATTACGACGACGGCGCTCTCTCCGACGAGCCTTCATACGAGGACGAACCTGAGCAGGATCAGCCTTCTTATGATGCCGGAGAGAGCTATGATACGGATGATTATGACATTGCTGACGACGGGCGCGACGACGATGCGGATGAATTTATCCGCGAGAGCGGCCGCTTCGAAGATGTGACGCCCCGCACCGAAGACAGGGAGCAGTCCGATATCATTTCGCCCCGTGCGGACGACCGTTCGACGCTGTTCGGCGACATCTCGCGCGGAGAGGCGCGCGACGGCGGCGTTGAGTTCTCAGCCGACGAAGATGATTTCTTTGCCGAAAGCCCGCGCGATATGCCTGTGGGCGATTCCCGCCGCAATACCGATGACGAGTTTTCATCTCTGCGCGGCGCCCTGCCCGCCGAAGAGGAGGACGAGCCCACCGTGAGGCGGAGTCAGTCTCAGCCCGCGGAACAGCCTCGCGAGAGGACTAACGATTTACGCAATATATTCTCTTCGGACAACTCAAATATTTCCGACGCCGTCAGGCCGGATACATCCCGTCTTGCATCCCGCCGCGAGGATACCAGGGAAAATCTCTTTGACGGCGACGATGACTACCTCGACGACGGCGAGGCCGATTTAGGTACGCGCGGACTGCGTCCCGACGCGCAGAATACAATGGGAAGAAGGGGAGGGGATATTTCGCCCGTCCCTTCGGAGGAGAGTTCTTCCTCCATTTCGCGCAGGGAGGATGCCCTCCCGCCGGCCGCCGTGCCCTCACGCATTCAGAGGGAGGAGCCCCGTCCCGCACCGGCGCCCGTGCCCGAAAAGCCGAAGCACGTCTGGAAAAAATATGTCCGTCCATCGCTCGATCTCCTCGTCGATTATCCCGAAAACAACAACGCCAACATCGGCGAAATAGAGGATAATAAGCGCATCATAATCGATACGCTGGAAAATTCACATATCGCTTCGCATATCTCCGACGTGGTGATCGGGCCGGCGATAACGCGCTACGACATAATCATCGAGGACAAGACCAACATCAAGAGCGCCATGCGCTGCCGCGAGGCGATTGCCATGGCTCTCATGAAGGAAAACGTCACTGCATATCTCAATTATTCCAAGGGCGCGATCTCTATAGAAGTGCCCAATTCGCAGCGCTCGATAGTCGGCCTCAAGAGTATGCTCACGAGCAACGAATTTATAAATTCAAAGCCCAACACGCTGACTTTTGCGCTCGGCAAGAGCGTGGAAGGCAGGCCCAACTGCCCCGATATAACCAAGATGCCCCACCTGCTCGTCGCAGGTACAACCGGTTCGGGTAAAAGTATCTGCCTGAGCTCGCTCATTATAAGCCTTCTTTATAAGTACGGCCCCGACGAACTGAGATTTATCCTCGTCGATCCCAAGCAGTCCGAATTTATATCTTACGAAAGTCTGCCACACCTCATCATAAACGAGATTATCTCCGATGTGGATAAGGCCATAAAGGCGCTTAACTGGGCGATCAAGGAGATGGAGCGCCGCTACGCCCTCTTCAAGGAGATGACGCTCGGCGGCACGCTCGTAAAAAATCTCAACGAATACAATTCGCATCTCCCCGAGGGCGAGGAAAAATTGCCCAAGATAGTCATAATCCTTGACGAATTCGGCGATCTCATGCTCCAGAGGAAGAAGGATATCGAAAGCAGGATAATTAGGCTCGTGCAGAAGTCGCGTGCCTGCGGCATCCATCTCATTTTGGCCACGCAGAGGCCCTCCGTGGACTGCATTACAGGTCTCATAAAGTCCAATCTGCCCACGCGAATAGGCTTCAAGGTCAACTCTTTCGACGATTCGCGCACGATATTCGACATCGGCGGCGCCGAAAAACTCCTGGGCGCGGGCGACATGTATTTCCGCTCGGCTTCAAACCCCGATCTCGCGCGCATTCAGGGCTGCTTTATCGATTCGCCCGAGGTGCAGGCCGTTACCGATTTCGTCAAAAAGAATAACGAAAGTTACTTCGATCAGAGCGTTTCAGACTTCATCAACACGGTGGAGGAGGTTGACGACGACGGCGAGAGCGCCGGCGGCGACAGCGACGGCGAGGGCGATGTAAAGATTGACGATAAGTTCATTCAGGCCCTCAAGTTCTGCGTGTCCAGCAATCAGGCGTCCGTATCAATGCTGCAGAGGCGCTTCCCCATAGGCTATGTCAAGGCGTGCAAGATAATCGACTGGATGGAAAACATGAATTACATAACCCAGTCGGAGGGCTCCAAGCCCAGAAAGGTCTTGCTCTCCATGGATGAATTTACGCGAATTTACGGAGAAGTCGATGACTGATCTTTTTAGCAAGACATACGGAGTGATATCGCTCGGCTGCGATAAAAACAGGGTGGACAGCGAAAAACTTCTGGCGATGATGCGCAAAAGCGGCTGCAAAATCAGCAACGACATCGCCGATGTGCAGGTGCTCGTCGTCAATACCTGCGCCTTTTTAAACAGCGCACGCAGAGAGGCCGTGGAAACGGTTATAGACGGCGCGTCGTTCAAGGAGGGAGGCAGGCTCGAAAAGCTCGTGGTGACGGGCTGTCTGCCCCAAAAGTACATCGGGGAAACCTTTCCCGCGCTCACCGAAGCCGACGTCTTTCTAGGCATAAACGATTACGATAAATTTTTCGAGGCTCTGCAAAAGTCCTATCGTGGCGACAGGGTGAACTATGTAAACTGCGGCGGCGGGTTTGTCGGAACGGACAGGGTGCTCACAACGCCCTGTCATTATGCGTATTTAAAAATTGCCGACGGCTGCAACAACTTCTGCACCTACTGTCTCATCCCCAGGATCCGCGGAAGGTACGTCAGTTACCCCGTAGAACGGCTCGTCGAAGAGGCGGAGGGGCTGGGCGATATACGCGAACTCATAGTCGTTGCCCAGGATGTAACGCGCTACGGCACGGATATCTACGGCAGGCGTTCGCTCGTAACCCTCATCCGCGCGCTCTCCGCGCTGGAAAACATAGACGGCATACGGCTGCTCTATTGCTATCCCGACGCCATCGACGATGAACTCATAGCCGAAATCAGGGACAACGAAAAAGTAATAAAGTATCTGGACATACCCTTTCAGCACAGCGAAGACAGGATACTCAAACTCATGAACCGCAAGGGCTCACGCAGTGAGTATCTCGATCTCATAAAAAAGCTGCGCGACAGTGTGCCGGGGATAGCCGTCCGTTCGACGTTTATTAGCGGATTCCCCACCGAGACGGAGGAGGAGTCGGATGCGCTCTGCGATTTTTTAAAGCAGGCACAGCTCACAAACTGCGGATTTTTCGCCTATTCGCGCGAACCGGATACGCCCGCATATAAACTCAAGGGACAGGTGCTTAAATCGGTAAAGAACAGGCGCGTCAAGCGCCTCTACGGCGTGCAGAAGGACATCTCCCGCAGTTTTCTGAACGCATTTACCGGCAAAAGAGTCAAGGTCTTATGCGACGGTATAGACTACGAAAGGGGCTGTTTTACCGGCAGAACTTACTTTCAGGCTCCCGATATAGACGGCAAGGTCTACTTCAACAGCGCTGAGGCCGTGCAGGGTGAATATTACGACGTTGTTATCACGTCGGCGGACGACTATGATTTGTACGGGCATACGCCCGGTTATACGGAGGATTGAGAATGTCTCAGAAAAGAGATTTAAAGGATGTGGATACGCAGAGCCGCGCATATAAAATAGCTGCCGGCAGGGGAGTGCTCAATCTTCCCAATAAACTTACGATAGCCCGCATGGTCATGATACCTCTCTTTATCGTGCTGTTTTACGTTGACTTCGCGGGGCATTATTTTGCCGCTCTGGCAGTGTTTGCCCTCGCCTCGTTCACCGATCTTCTGGACGGTAAAATTGCCAGAAGGTTTCATCTCGTAACCAATCTGGGCAAGTTCCTCGATCCCATAGCCGATAAAGTTCTCGTCTCGTCCGCGCTGATCGTCGTGCTCACTGTGCCTTCGTTCTTCACGGCTTTTCTCGGGAACTGGGCAATGATAGCCGGCGGGTGCTGCGTGGCCGTCATCTTTGCACGCGAATTTATCGTCAGCGGCTTCCGCATGGTTGCTTCCGATGCAGGCATAGTAATCGCCGCCGACAAGATAGGCAAATTCAAGACGGTGTTTCAGGATATCTCCGTGGTGCTCCTGCTTGCGTTCGGCGGTTTTTACGAGTTCTTTGCCGAACATGTTGCCGTCGGCGTACTCAATTATATCGGACTCGCCGCTCTTGCGGTGGCTTCGGTATTGACGGTGATATCGGGGATAAACTATATAGTAAAGAACATAGCGGTACTTAAAGTTTAATGACTAACTGTCTAGTTATAATCAGAAACAAAAAACTCAATATCGATTACAACCGCCTTGCCGACTTTATCCGCGTATTTTCGTCGGCCTGTTACTACTTCGATAAGATAGCGGTAGTGGGATTCGATAGCTCAAAGGGCATATCCGATCAGTTGAGGGAGTGCCGCGCGTCGTTTGATAATTCTGTGGTGCTCTGCGGTCAGGCGCAACACGCCATGATTGCGGAGTTTCTGGAAAAAATATTCTCTGGCTCCTTTGACGGCAGATTTTACCTCAACGACGGCGAAAGTTCCGTCTGTCTCGGAACTATAAGCGACGGGGTGGCGTTTGCCGGGAGATGCGTCAAATTTCTCGATGACAAGTACGGCGTAAGCTACGATAAATTTTATATAAAGTGCGTGTCCGCGCCCGCCGAACTCATACGCAGAAGTATAGACGACGCTAAAAAATCGGGCGGAGATACCGCCATTGCGGTATACGACGCCTTCGGCGATCAGACGATAGAGGTATCCTATTCGAGCAATACGCCGAAGATGACGGCCGACGGCGTTCAGAGGGCGCTGCTCAAGGCTCTCGACGGCTATGTCTACGCTATAGAAAATATAACCCTGGAGCGCAGGCTGTACGATCTGTTAAAGCTGCGCCGGATGACTCTTTCGGTGGCGGAATCCTTCACGGGCGGAGGCATCGCCTCGCGGCTTGTATCCGTTCCCGGCGTCTCCGAGGTGTATTACGAAGGCCTCAACACCTATGCAAACGCATCCAAGATGGCAAGGCTGGGAGTGGACGAACTCACGCTCAAACAGTACGGCGCAGTGTCGGAAAGAACGGCCTATGAGATGGTTGAAGGCCTCTTAAATACGGGCAAGTGCGATATCGCCCTCTCCACGACGGGCATAGCGGGGCCAAAATCCGATAACACAGCCAAGCCCGTCGGGCTCGCCTATATCGGCGTCGGCACAAAGGAACGCATAAAGGTCTATAAATTCAACTACAGAGGGGACAGGGAGAACATAACGCGCACGGCCATAAACGATGCGCTTTTCCTCGCCTACAAAATGTTAAAATAATTTCAGGAGAAAATATATGAACGAAGAAAAACAAAAGGCGCTCAATTCGACTATCGCAATGATAGAAAAGCAGTTCGGCAAGGGCGCGATCATGAAGCTGGGCGATGTAAACGTCAACAGCGAAATAGACGTCATCCCCACCGGTTGCCTTTCGCTCGACCTCGCTCTGGGCGTGGGCGGCGTGCCCCGCGGCAGAATTATGGAAATTTTCGGCCCCGAATCGTCAGGCAAGACGACGGTGGCCCTGCATATAATTGCGCAGGCGCAAAAACTCGGCGGAATTGCCGCGTTCATCGATGCGGAACACGCCCTAGATGCGGCCTATGCAAAGGCTCTCGGCGTCAATACCGACGAACTCTATGTCGCCCAGCCCGATACGGGCGAACAGGCTCTCGATATATGCGAATCGCTCGTGCGCTCGAGCGCCGTTGACGTAATTATTATCGACTCGGTTGCCGCGCTCACGCCCAAGGCCGAAATAGAGGGGGATATGGGCGACGCCCACGTGGGCGCTCTGCCCAGGCTCATGTCGCAGGCGCTCCGCAAGCTGACGGCGATAACAAACCGCTCTAAAACCTGCGTCATCTTTATAAACCAGCTGCGCGAAAAGGTGGGCGTGATGTTCGGCAATCCCGAAACTACGCCGGGCGGCAAGGCGTTAAAGTACTTCGCTACCATACGCCTCGATATCCGCAAGGCCGATTCGCTCAAAAACGAGGGCGAGATAATAGGCAACAGGGCAAAGTGCAAGGTCGTCAAAAATAAGGTAGCGCCCCCCTTCAAAGTGGCCGAATTCGATATTATCTACGGTCAGGGCATATCGCAGGAGGGCTGCATAATCGATCTTGCCGTGGAGTACGGATTGCTCACAAAGAGCGGCGCATGGTTCAGCTACAACGACAACAAAGTTGCCAACGGCAGGGAAAAGATGAGGGAGTATTTAAAGGACAATCCCGAAGTCATGGCCGATCTGGACGCCCGCATCAGGCAGGCGCATAAGGACGAGATAGCTAAAAAGTAATCAGAATGTACGGATTTATAAAGGTCTGCGCCGTCACGCCCGATATAAAGGTGGCCGACGTGCGGCATAACGCGGACGAGATAATAAAAAATATACGCGCGTGCGGCGATGCGCAGCTCATAGTCTTCCCCGAACTGTGCGTCAGCGGCTATACGTGCGGCGATCTGTTCAATCAGAGCGCTCTTTTGCAGAGCGTGGAGGGGGAGATTGCGCGCATCTGCGCCTCTACGGAGGGAAATGGCGCTCTCGTCTTCGTTGGCGCGCCGCTCGTTTCCGGCGGTAGGTTGTACAATTGCGCCGTGGCAATGAGCCGCGGGCGCATTCTCGGCGTAGTGCCCAAGACGCACCTGCCCTCATAC
>CALVLX010000076.1 GCA_944341195.1 uncultured Clostridia bacterium | reverse complement strand
ATGCCCTCGTTTACCTCGCAATACGCAAACAGCGCGTGAGTGCTGTTTGCGGAAATGTATTGCTCGCCCTCTTCACGCAAAAGCCACGGTTTTGCGTGAGTGCTATGGAATCCATTTATTACGTGTGCTTCGCACAAGAGGACATTAATGGGCTTTGCCAAACATCACCATAAAAAGCTGTCCCTGCCAGGGGGGGGAGCAGGCTTGTCTAGAGCCAAGTGTCTGCTCTGAAGTCAAAAGCTAAAACTGTCCCTGTCAAGTCGAAGCGGCCTGCCCGGAAAGCCGAAAGGGTTGTTCAAACAGCGCGGAAAAATCTCAAAAAAACAAGGACGCACTGTGTCCGGTGCGTCCCTATGTCGTTTTGTCATAATGGAGGGAGTGGCCCCTATTGCCCGTCGTTTTCCGCCGCGTCGGGCACGTCTGCCGGCTCGTCATCGCTCAACATTGCCGCACCGCCGTGTTGCCTTTCGTATCTTTTAATCTCCGCGTAGCCTATCACAAATATGACGAGTCCCACGCCTATAAGGCAGGAGATGGGTATGACGCCGTAGTTTGCATTGTTGGTTGCGGCGGTGACGATGGCCACCAGCATCGTGCCCACAAACGACGCACCCTTGCCGAAGATATCCATTATGCCGAAGAATTCGCCGCTCTTATCCACGGGGATTATCTTTGCAAAGTATGAGCGCGAAAGCGCCTGCACGCCGCCCTGAAAGAGCCCCACGCATACGGCAAGCAGCCAGAACTGCCATATCTGCGAAAGCCATATGGCAAATACCGCAATGCCCAGGTATCCCGTGATAAACACTATTATTAACTTTCCGTTGTCGTATTTTTTTGCGAGAATGCCCGAAATTATCGCGCAGGGGAAGGCGATTATCTGCGTCAGGAGGAGGGCCAGCACAAGGTTGATGTTCACCATCATATCGTCCATGCCCGCACCCGAAAATATGGTTGTGCCGTATGTGGTGGCGAGGTCGATGATGGTATAGACGCCGTCGATGTAGAGGAAGAAGGCTATTAGGAATATGAGTATGCCCTTTTTGTTGGGTATCTTTTCCCTGAATACCGAAAACAGCCTCTTGAACGAGTTGCGTACCGCCTGCGGCCGGCGCTTTATAAAGTGCCTCTGCTTAAAGCTCTTTGCCAGCGGCATGGTAAAGCACAGCCACCATACGGCGTTGAGTATGAACATTATTATGTATGCCGCGGTATAGCTTATAAAATCGAACGCGGCAAAGATATATATGCCCACACTTATAACAAATGGAATGCAGCTGCCTATATATCCCCATGCGTACCCGTGAGAAGAAATTTTGTCCACGCGCTCCATGTCCGTCACGTCGGTCAGCATCGAGTCATAGAATACGAGGCTTATGTTATACGACATGCGGGTGATTACGTACACCGTCACGAACACCGCCAGCGGAACGGGCATACCCAGCAGCACACAGCCGACAATGCCTATCAGCGCGGAGGCGAGGAAGAGCGGTTTCTTCATACCCTCGCTGTCGGCAAATGTGCCCACTATCGGGCTTATCACGGCCACTACGAGCGTGACGACGGACGTCACAACCGACCAGAAAGTCTGGTACGCCTCGTCAACTATGCCGTTGGCTGCGCACAGATCCTTTACTATAAAGGGAATAAATACCGAACACAGCAGGGTGAATGCCGAATTGCCCACGTCGTACATTATCCATTTCTTTTCTATGGGCGTAAAGCGCGGGGAGTTCTCTTCTTTTGTCTCTTCCATAAGTTAACCTCTGTAGGCGCGCTCAAGTAGGCGCGCCCTTTTATGCTGTTATAGTGTCCGTCCGCTCTGCCTTGCAGACTATTCGTAGTTGCGGTCGAACCTTTGAGAAAGATTTTCGCCGCAGTTTAGGCTTGCCGTAAAGTTTGCGGCAAGCTGCGCCGCAACGGGCACGGCCTCTTCAAAAAGTTCTGCCATGCGCGCGTTGCTTGCGGCGCAGCGCGCGTCGGGGACGGGCGCCATTATCTGGTCGGGCAGTTCGGCGTTTATAAGTTTGAGTACACCCCCGACTATGGCGCGTTTAACGCGCCCCGGGCAGACAAACAGGTTGCAGATTCTCCTCATGTCCTTCAGCGAGCGCACAATCTCTTTTTGCGTGAGGGAAAAGTAGGGCGCTATAACTTCGCCGTAACTTTCCGTAGGGTTGATGTGCGTCGTAAGTATCTCTCCCAACGGCTCTTTCCCGTCGCACTCAAGCAACATTCGGTCAAATTCCACTTCCAATTTCGTGTGCGTCACTCCCAGTTCTCTGCGCCCGCTCTCAACATAGCCGTGGCAGGTGGAATCCAGGGCAAAATGGGTGATAAACCCCATAGTATATGCCAGCGAAGGCTCTCCGCCCTCTCTGACGAGGTTCTTTGCCCTCTCAAAGAAGGACAGGGCGCTCTCTTCGTGCATGGCGTAGCCCAGTCTGTTCACGGCGTTTTTGGTCACGGGCTTGTAATAAAAGAGTATGTCCGGGCCGTGACAGCCGATGAGGTAGAGTCCCGTGTTGCCTTCTGCCGCCCTGCGGGCCTCTTCGGGCAGCAGGGGGAGTACTTTTTCTGCAAATTTTCTGTGTGCGTATGTAGAGGGCATATCCTTTCTCCGTTAATATTATACACTAAAAATGTAATAAAGTCAGCGCAATTATTTAATAAAATTGTAAAATAATTTTGCGGTCAGGTCAAGTAAAAATATAAAAAAGGTATACGCCGCGCGGCGGAAAGATTCTTCCGCCGCGCGGCGTATACCCTAATTGTTGTAATTTCTCTGCCCGAATATCGAAGTGCCCAGCCTTATCATGTTGCTGCCGCACTCCACGCACAGTTTCCAGTCGCCGCTCATGCCCATGGATAGGTGCCTGAACTGCGGATATATGCCCTTCAGTTCGTCGTATTTGTCCCTCATGGCCGCAGCCAGGCGGCACAACACGCCCTCGTCGTCCGTAAATGGCAGCATGGCCATCAGTCCCTGCATGTTCAGCGCGGGCAGGGCGGATATTGCTCTGCAGGCGTCGTCTGCCCTGTCAAGTTCAAAGCCGCCCTTGCTCTCCTCGTTGCCGATGTTTATCTGAACGAGTATGTTGCTCTCAACGCCCGCCGCCGCGCTCCTCTTGGAGAGTTCTTCGGCCAGATTCATTCTGTCCACGGAGTGATACAGATCTATTCTGCCTATCAGGTATTTCACCTTGTTGGTCTGCAAATGGCCTATAAAGTGGCGTTCGGGGCTGCCTTCGATGAGATCGTACTTGTCTTTGAATTCCTGCACGTGGTTGTCGCCTATCATGCGTACACCGGCACATATGGCGCGGTTAATGTCCTCCGGCGTCTGCATCTTCACCGCCGCTACAAGGTCTACTTTTTCGCCCTGCGGGTTGAATTCGGGTATTTCGCCGAGAAGTTTTTTTACGTTGCCTTCTATGTCTGTCATGTTCGTTCTGTTCACACCCTCTCGGCTATCAGCGCCGCCATCTTTTTGCATCCGACCTCTCTTTTTCCCTCTTCCATTATGTCGGCGGTGCGCCAGCCGTCGTCCAAAGTTCTCTGAACGGCCGTCTCTATCGCGGCGTATTCGCGCGGCAGGTCAAAGCTGTCCCTCAGCATCATGGCCGCGGCCAGAACGGTAGCCACGGGATTGGCCCTGTCCTGTCCCGCAATGTCGGGCGCGGAGCCGTGTATGGGCTCGTAGAGTCCCCTCTTTCCGTCGCCCAGAGAGGAGGAGGCCAGCATACCTATCGAACCCGTGACCTGCGCGGCCTCGTCGGAGAGTATGTCGCCGAATATATTGCTCGTCACCACCACGTCGAACTGCGCGGGGTTTTTTACTATCTGCATGGCCATGTTGTCCACAAGCACGTCCTCAACGGTTATCTGCGGGTAGTTCCGGGCGCAGTATTCGTGCACCGTCCTGCGCCACAGCCTGCTCGATTCCAGCACGTTGGCCTTGTCCACCGATACGAGCTTTCCGCTCCGCTTTGTGGCCAGTTCGCACGCTATGCGCGTTATGCGTTCTATCTCCGCAACGGAGTATTTTTCGGTGTCCCATGCGTATTCGCCGCCGTTGCCCGTGCCCCGTCCGCGCTCGCCGAAGTATATTCCGCCCGTCAGTTCGCGCACTATTATTATCTCCACGCCGTCCTTCACGAGCTCGTATTTCAAAGGCGATGCCTTTGCAAGCGCCTTCCACAGCTTGGCGGGGCGTATGTTCGAATACAGCCCCAGCGCCTTGCGTATGCGCAGCAACCCCTTTTCGGGCCTCTTGTCCACGGGCATGTCGTCCCACTTGTAGCCGCCCACGGCGCCCAGCAGCACGCTGTCGCTCGCCATGCAGCCCTCGATTGTCCGCTCGGGCAGCGGATCGCCGCATTCGTCTATCGCGCATCCGCCTATGGGATAATGTTTAAAGATAAAGTCGTGGCCGTATTTGCGCCCCACGGCGTCCAGCACTTCTATGGCGCCCGCGCAAATCTCGGGGCCTATGCCGTCTCCGTCAAGCACGGCAATATTGAATTTCATGTTTTTGTCCCTCTGCAAAAGAGCGTGTGCGGCGCACCCGCTCCGTCATTTATTTTTTATGGAATTTATCAGTCCGCCCGCCTCAATTATGTTCTGTATGAAGGGGGGGAAGGGCTGCGCCTTGAACGTCTTTCCCGTCGTCAGGTCGTGAATGGTGCCTGTCGCCAGATCGGCTTCCACCCGGTCGCCTGCGGCAATCTCCTCCACGGCCTGCGGGCACTCCCATATTGCAAGGCCTATATTTATGGAGTTGCGGTAAAATATGCGCGCAAAGCTGTTGGCTATCACCAGCTGCACGCCGCTCGCCTTTATGGCTATGGGCGCGTGCTCGCGCGATGAGCCGCAGCCGAAGTTGTCGCCCGCAACGATTATGTCGCCCTTGCTTACGTTTTTAACGAAAGATGCGTCTATATCCTCCATGCAGTGGCTTGCAAGCTCGCTTTCGGAGGTGGTGTTCAGATATCTCGCCGGTATTATGACGTCGGTATCCACGTCGTTGCCGTATTTAAAAACTTTTCCCTTTACTTTCATTTCAAAGCTCCTCGGGCGATGTCAGTCTGCCCGTCACGGCCGAAGCCGCCGCCACATAGGGGGAGGCGAGGTAAACTTCGCTCGTCGCGTGTCCCATGCGCCCCACAAAGTTGCGGTTCGTGGTCGAAACGCACCTTTCGTTCTGCGCGAGTATGCCCATATAGCCGCCCAGGCAGGGGCCGCAGGTGGGGGTGGAAACTACCGCTCCCGCGGCTATGAAAATATCCACAAGCCCTTCGTGCACGGCCTCCAGGTAGATACGGTTGGTCGCCGGGATTATTATTGCGCGCACGTTCTTTGCCACTTTTCTGCCCTTTAAAATTTCCGCGGCCTGCCTTAAATCGGATATATGTCCGTTCGTACACGAACCTATAACCACCTGGTCAATGGCGATGCCGTCCCACTCCGTCCTGGTGTTTTCGGGCAGGTGGGGGAATGCCACGGTGGGTTTCAGAGCCGAAAGGTCTATCTCTATCGTCCGCTCGTAGGGGGCGTCGGCGTCGGTCTCGTATATCTTCGGTTCGCGCCCGAATCTCCCCTTCATGTAGTCCAGCGCTATGTCGTCCACGGGGAAGATTCCGTTCTTTGCGCCCGCCTCGATGGCCATGTTGCATATGGTGAAGCGGTCGTCTATCGAAAGGTATTTTATGCCGTCGCCCGCAAATTCCATCGATTTATAGAGCGCGCCGTCCACGCCTATCAGCCCTATTATGTGCAGTATTATGTCCTTGCCGCATACGTATTTTGCGGGCTTGCCCCTGAGCACGAATTTTATTGCGGAGGGCACTTTGAACCAGCACTTGCCGCTCATCATGCCGGCGGCCATGTCGGTTGAGCCCACGCCCGTCGAAAAAGCGCCCAGCGCGCCGTATGTGCAGGTGTGGCTGTCCGCCCCTATAACAAGGTCGCCCGCTCCCACAAGTCCCTGCTCGGGCAGGAGGGCGTGTTCGATGCCCATTCTGCCCACGTCAAAGAAGTTCTCTATGCCCTGTTCCTGTGCAAAGTCGCGGCATATCTTGCACTGCTGCGCGCTCTTGATGTCCTTGTTCGGCGCAAAGTGATCCATTACGAGCGCGATCTTGCCGCCGTCGTGCACCCTGCCTGCGCCGGATTTTTGGAATTCCTTTATCGCCACGGGGCCGGTTATGTCGTTGGCGAGCACCAGATCGAGGTCTGCCATAATCAGCTGCCCCGCTTCAACGCTCTCAAGCCCCGCGTGCGCCGCCAGAATTTTCTGGCTCATAGTCATTGCCATGTCAGTTCTCCTTGTCGGTCACAAAATCTACAAAAATATTGCCCTTTGCGGCGTAAGCCTTAAAGGACGCCGTGTTGTCCTCTATGTTCACGCTCCCGCGGTTGCACGTGCCTTCCTTGGCCGTCAGTATCACGTCAAAGTGGCGTTCGTCGCCGCATATTGTGGCGGCAATGTTGCCTTCGGCCGATTCGAGTATGGTATCCGCACAGTTGAGCTTCACAGCGCCTATGTTGCCCGATTGCGTCCGCCCGTAGAGGCGCGTCAGGAATGTGTTTTCAAAACTCATGTC
>CALVLX010000075.1 GCA_944341195.1 uncultured Clostridia bacterium | reverse complement strand
GTGCCCTGTCCGTCGAACACGTAGTCGGTGGAGATATACATCAGCTTTGCGCCGATATCTTTGCACGCTTCGGCGATGTATTTTGTGCCCGTGGCGTTAACGGCGCGCACCTTGTCCTCGTTGTCCTCGGCGGCGTCCACAGCCGTCCATGCCGCGCAGTGTATCACCGTCTGCGGCCTGACGGAGGATATCACCGTATCAACGCTCAATTTATCCGTTATATCCATTTCGGCGATATCTACGCCGATTGCCTCGTGGCCGCGCTTTGTAAGTTCATTTACGACGTCAAAGCCCAATTGCCCCTTGACGCCGGTGACTAATACTTTCAAAACCTGTACTCCCTTTAAAGCCGCAAAAGGGCTGTTCTGCATACATTATAACATATATAATTGCGCACGGCAAGAATAATATGCATTGTAGCTGTTTCCGAAAGGCGTGTTTGCTAATTACCTGCCGTTATAACATCAAGGCGATGTTCGGCAAGGCCGCCCGTGTTCCGGACGGAGAATTATTGACCGCACAACCGCCGCCGGTTTGGATAATTTTACCACAAACGCAGGGGCTTGTCAATCCTGATAGAAAGAGAAAGCAACAAACGCCTTAAACCGGAGGCCGCAAAAGTCTTATTGCCCCGCATATATCATCCGGTTAACGCGCCTCGCACAGCAAAATGCCGCCATAAAAATAATTGTGAATGCCCTTAAAAAATAAGGCAAAATGCAGTTGCCGCCCTGCGGAGCACATGCTCCGCAGGGCGGCCTTTTTGATATTTTGATATAACACTTACAGAGGCGGACGCTTTGCGCCTTTGGATCAATCGTGGCCGGAGAAAAGTTCGCGCACGGCCTGTTTGTTGTGCTTGGCCGAGGACGTGAGGGGCACGGCATCGACTATTTTTACGCGGACGGGCTGTTCGTTCTTTAAAAGAGCGCCCTTTAACTGCTCCATATCCAATTGCACGCCCTTTGAAAGTACTATTGCCGCAACGGGGACTTCGCCTTCGCGCTCATCCTTTACTCCGACGACGCAGACATCCCTTACCCCGGGCAGATTTAGGATCTTCTGTTCTATGCCCACGGCGGAAAGATTGTTGCCGTTGCGGATTATGAGATCCTTCTTGCGGCCGCTGACGTGCAGTATGCCGCTGTTATCCATGTATCCCAGATCGCCCGTATGCAGCCAGCCTTCGTCATCTATCGCCTCGGCGGTGAGTTCTTCATCGCCGTAGTAGCCCAGCATCATCGTGGGCGCCTTTGCACAGATTTCACCCTCCGTGCCCACTGCGGCCTGCGTTCCGTCCTCAAGAACTATGCGCACCTGCGCCATGGGGTACAGACGCCCCACGCCGGCCGCACGCTCCTCTACGCTGTCCCTGTAGCGCATGGTGCTTATGCCCACGCATTCGCTCATTCCGTATCCCGGCATGAGTTTGAGGCCGAGCCGGTCTTCGATACCGAGCATCTGCGCCGCCGTGAACGGACCGCCCGCCATGAGGCCGAGGCGCAGCGAGCTTATGTCGTAATCCCTGTATATGCCGTCGGCAAGAAGATCTATGAACAGAGTGGGAACGGAGTAGATGACGGAGACATGATACTCTTCGATGCACGCAAGCACCGAACGGGGATCGATATTTTCGGGAAATACCACGCTGTGGCCGCAAAAGAACGCGCAGGCCACCACGGCGAAGCCGAACACGTGATGAAGCGGAAGCAGGCTGACTGCGACATCCCTTTCGTCCTCTTCAAAGAGGGGCATTGCGTCCACGGGATTTGCTATGCAGTTTTTGTGGCTGAGAGTTACCGCCTTACTTTTGCCTGTAGAACCCGAAGTGAAAATTATCATAAAGGGATCATCGGGCAGCACACCCTCTCGGAGAGCGACGGCATCGCCGCCGTCCTCTTCCGAAAAGGTTATAGCGCGCTCCCCGCCGCCGGGCAGATACAGCCGCCATCCGCCCTTTTCATCCGTAACCGAATAGCGCGGAGCGATCTGCGTATGAACGGAGGAGAGAAATCCCGCTACGCTGTCATAGCAGTCCGTCATGACGCACACGCCGCCGACCGCGCCTATTGCCACGGCCAGCAGAGCGCTTTCGGGCGTCCTCGTCATACGGATGGCGACAAGATCGCCCCTGCCTATGCCGCACTCCGCAAATAACTTCATGAGCGCATTGACACAGCGCAGCGCACCGCCGAAGGTGTAACGGCGTCGGCCGATGAGGAAGTCCCTTCCCCCGCGGCTCTGCGCGTGTATGCGGAGATAGTCGTATAAATTTTTTTGCATCTGTTCCTGTTTGTTCATATCTGCTCCTTAAATTTAGAATTGGAAATATGCAAAGCCGCTGACATCGGAATTGGCCGGAAGTACCGGCCAACTAAAGAGTTGAACCATAGCGAAGTAAAAATATGCGTTGCCGACTTGCATATAAAAAAGAATTACCTTGCGAACAGAGCGCGGACGGCCTGTTTATCTGGCTTGCCCGAAGAAGTGAGGGGCACGGCCGCCGCGATTATTATGCGTTTGGGGCGCATGGGCTTTATGAGCACGGCGCAGATTTCCTCCATGATCTTGCCTTCGTCGGCACATATTCCCGGGGATA
>CALVLX010000074.1 GCA_944341195.1 uncultured Clostridia bacterium | reverse complement strand
ATCGTTTTGTGCGCTCCTTCCGCGGTAGGTAAATTTATCGTTCCGGCGCACGCCTTAAAAAACAGTTCCGCCGAACGCCTTAAAAAACCTCGCATCCTGTCAATAGCGAGTTTTTTTAAACAGTTCCGCCGAACGCCTTAAAAAAACTCGCTATTGACAGGATGCGCCGGGCATGTTATAATTCAGTTGATAAACAAAGCCCCTTTAAGTGAACCCCCGAAGACCTCTCCTGCGTTCGGGGGCATACCGTAGGGGCAAAGGGGGATTTATATGAAGTATACCTGTCCCGTCTGCGGATACGTCTATGACGAAGCCGCGGAAGGCATACCGTGGGCAGGGCTGCCGTCCGACTGGGAATGTCCCGTCTGCGGCGCGCCCAAGTCCGTATTTAAGGCGGAGGAGTCCGCCGCACGCCCCGTGCCGCCGGCCGAACCGCTGGAGGGAGTGCAGGCGCACTCCTCAACCGACATGCCGCTCACCGCGGCCGAACTTTCGGCGATATGTTCCAATCTCGCCCGCGGCTGCGAAAAACAGTATCTGGAGGAGGAGCGCGCTCTGTTTGCGGAGCTGGCACAGCACTATTCGGATATCGTTCCCCCTGCCGAAGGCGATTACGGGCAGCTTGCCGCGGCCGTAAAGGAGTGTGCCGAAGGCGAGTTCGCCGCCGCAAAGCGCGCGGCGCAGAGCGCAGGGGACAGGGGCGCTATGCGCGCCATAGTGTGGGGCGAACGTGTAAATTTCGTGCTCTCCTCCCTGCTCGAAAAGTACGGCCGCGAAGGCGCGGATGCCCTTGCGGGCGCGCATATATGGGTGTGTTCCGTATGCGGCTTTATATACATAGGGGATGCCCCTCCGCAGATCTGCCCCGTATGTAAGGTGCCGTCCTTCAGATTCGACGACGGAGGTGAAGTAAAATGAAGGAATACGCCGTTCGCAACTTGAGGTTATGCACCAAGGACTGCCTCTGTCTGTACGTCTGCCCCACGGGCGCCACGGATACCGAAAACAGCGTCATAGACAGGGAAAAATGTATAGGATGCGGCGCGTGCGCAAGGGCCTGCCCGGGCGCGGCCATAAGCATGGTGCCGGCGCGAATGCCTCCCCAGCAGAAGAAGGGGGAGGGCGTTGTCTCTTCGCTGTCCTCGCTGGCGTCGGCAAAACTCGGCCAGGAATACCTCGCCCGCACGCTGGCTGCGCGCGCGGAAGGTGGTCTCGCCGCGCTGTGCAACGCTGTCGCGCGTTCCGCGCGCCTCACCGCCGAAGATATTTACCGGGAGGCGGGCTATATGCTGCCGCAGAGCGGCAACGTGCACGTGCTCTTAAAGCAAATCGCCCTCGGCGGCGATAGATACGCGGCCCAACGCGCCGCGCGGCTCATGGAGCTGCTGCCGGTAAACGACAGAAGCTGATTTCTGCGCCGTGTGCGCCCCGTTTCAGGGCGCACACGGCAATTTATTAAAATAATGCCGCATTGTCCGCCTGTCGTCCGACAGGCGGATTTTTTGTATTTATATAGACAAAACGGATAGAATATGTTATAATACGGATATGAATGACATAGTATTTGCAGGTCAGGAGCGCCCCTCGGGCGAACACGAACACAGGGGGTGGGAAGTTTTCCTCGCGGCCTCCCGCGGGCAGGTCGTTGCCGAAGGCGAACCCCTTTTCCACGCCGCCGGCGACATAGTAATCGTCCCCAGGCGCTGCGTGCATACCCACGGCGCGGGCGGGGAGAGCGTTGTCATCGAAAACGCTCTGCTGCCGGCCTGCCGTCCGTGCGTCCTTGCAAGCGGGGATGCGGCCGATCTCTCGTGGGGCGTTCAGCGCGCCGTATATTACTTTTCGGCCGTTCTGCCGCAGGCAAAAAAAATTGCCGTTCTCGGCGGCCTGGGCTCCCTCATCGTCTCGTTGATAGGGGCATATTGCGGGGGTAACGATTTTTCCCCGACTGTAGAACTGTTGCTCGGGGCAATAGAAAAGGGGCTTTCGGATACGGCGTTCTCCCTTGAAAACACCATCTCGTCGCTGCCGTTGAACTATGACTACGTGCGCAAACTCTTCGGCAGGGAGGTGGGGCTCACGCCGCTGGCCTATCTCACCGAACGGCGCATGTCGCTGGCGCGCGAGATAATGCTCTCGGGAATGTCCAACCGCTATTCAAACCTCACCGTCTCGCAGGTGGCCGAAATGTGCGGCTATGCCGATCCTCTCTATTTTTCGCGCGTGTTCAAAAAACGTTACGGCGTTTCGCCCGCCGGGTATCTCCGCCGCAACGGCGGGTAACTCCTTCCGCCGCGGCGCGTCCGCACGCCGATAGGGGGCATGATATGGCGTGGATAACGCCCTTTAGGTGCTGCGGGCGGGGCGGCATTTCGCCGCCCCGCCCGCATGTGGTTGTGCTCTTACAGATATCTTTTCAGCTGTCTTTCAAAGCGCTCTTCGCAGTCGATAAGCTCCTGCAGCAGCGCCTTTACGTCGTCGCTCATTATTCCGCCGCTCTCCGACATGGTCGTCTTCAGCGAAGTCAGCCCCGTCACCGTGCCGCGTATCATCATCTGCGCTATATTCGAGCGTGAATTGTCCGCGCCGGCGTTCATCTTTATGGCCGACCACATCATGGCCTTCTTCACGGGCGAAGGCTCCTTCACCTCCGTGCCCGCCCTCTTCGCCAGCAGCGCGGCCTCGGCGCACAGCCGTTCATATTCCTCGTGCTCGCCTATTATCTCCTTTTTTATCTCCTCGTCCTCAATCTCGGGCAGAATGTCGGCTATCGAAGTCAGCGCCGTCTGCGCGTTGCGGTAAATTTCGGCAATGACTTCGCCGTCGCTCTTTAACAGTTCCATTTTTATTCCTCCCTGTCAAAAAGTATTTTGCGCAAACGCCCTTAAAATATGCGTCTGCTTTGCAAAAACGCTTGACTTTTTGCGGCCGGTTATGGTAAATTAATTGTCGAGCCGTCCGGAACGGGCTTTTTAAGTGCGCAAATTTTTAAAAAGCGCCGCCTAAGCCATTGGCAATTTTGTATCCGACGAGACTGGTCAGAGGAGGATTTTTTAATTCATGTACGCTATTTTTGAAAACGGAAGCAAGCAGTACCGCGTTTCCGTAGGCGACGTCGTCAAAGTTGAAAAACTCGACGCACAGGTAGGCGCAACCGTAACCTTCCCCGTTGTTATGTGCGCGGATGAAGGCAACATTCAGGTTGGCAAGGAAGTCGCAAACACCGTAGTGAGCGGCGAAGTGGTCGGCCAGGGAAAGGACAAGAAGATCATCGTGTTCAAGTACAAGGCCAAGAAGAACGAAAGAAAGAAGCAGGGACACAGGCAGCCCTTCACCACGGTGAAGATCACCGCTATCGGTGCGGCGGAGCCCGTAAAGAAGCCCCGCGCAAAGAAGGCGGCCGCTCCCAAGGCCGAAGCCGAAGAAAAGGCCGAATAATCAAGGAGGATACGCAAAATGTTGTTTTTTAAATTATTCGCTCACAAAAAGGGCGGCGGTTCAACCGATAACGGCAGAGACAGTATTGCAAAGCGCCTCGGCGTAAAGCGCGCCGACGGTCAGTTTGTTCTTGCGGGCAATATCCTCGTAAGGCAGCGCGGTTCCAAATTCAAGGCCGGCAACAATGTTGGCATGGGCAAGGACGATACTCTCTTCGCTCTCGCCGACGGCGTCGTAAGGTTTGAAAGGGTAGGCAAGGACAACAAGCAGGTTTCCGTTTACCCCAAGGCAGAATAACGTTTAAAGGTGAAGGCTCTGCGCCTTCACTTTTTTTATGCGGAGGAAATTTATGGATATTGTCGCGCCGGACGGCCGCAACAGGGCGGCCTTCTGTAAGCTCTTTAAAGATTATTATAGTGAGCTGGACTGCGATGAGGATATCGAGCACCTGCTCGACGAATATGTGCTGGCCGACTACGCGGCCGGGCTCTTGTCTATCGCCGTCGCCCGCGAAGGCGATGCCGCCTGCGGCTTTGTCATCTGGCAGGTGGACGCAAGGGAAAACGAGTGGTGCTTAAAGGAGGGGATGGGCACCGTGCGCGAACTGTACGTCGCTCCCGCCGCAAGGCAGAAGGGCATGGGCTCCGCCCTCGTGCGGTATGCCGAAGGCGATCTGGCGGCGCAGGGCGCGGATACGCTCTATGTGCTCCCGGCCGAAGGTTCGCAGGCCTTCTTTCTCTCCCTGGGCTATGCCGAGGCCGACGAGTACTGCGAAGAGACGGACTGCAACTTCTTCTATAAGCAGGTCTGAAAGGCCGTTTGCCCCTATGCGCGCCGGCGGGGCAGCAGACATCGACCGCATCCGCGCATACGGCACGGAGAGCAGTCCGCCTTTTTTATGAATAAGAGATGTTGCATATAGTTTAAGCCCGCGCCGGAAAACCACAGGTTTTCCGGCGCGGGCAGTTTTAATTCCGTTGCTTCGCCGCAGTTGCGTGTTTAAAGGGCGGGCGGACGCGCAATGTCCGCCCGTCCTTGAATGCTGTCTTCAGGCCGCGGCGTGCGGCGTCGGGGCGGGTGTCTTCGCCATGAGCTCTTCAGTATAAGAGCATTCCGCCTGCGGGCACCGAATACGTCGGCGAATTCTCCGTGCGCAGCGTAAAGTGGTTTTCGTGGTAGGTGCGGTGGGGCACAAGGTATATGCGGGCGGAGGGGTAGTATTGCGCGATGTTTTCCTTCAGTTCGCTCCAGTTCATTATCCTTTCGGCGGTGCCCGCGTTGAGGTCTATAAATACTACGCGGCTCCCCTTGGAGAGCGCCTCCATTAAGTACGCGCGCATCTTGAATATTGCCATCTCGGGCGCAAAACTTATGCCCGTCCCCCCGCAGTAGCGGCAGGGGTTTATCAGCTGAGCGGTGATGGAAGGCCCCGTGCGCTTGCGCGTGAACTCCACCAGCCCGAATTTGGACATGGGCAGCACGGTGCACTTGCACCTGTCGTCGTCCAGCGCCTTCTGCAGTTCCTCAACAAGGGATACTCTGTGCCTTTCGTTGTCCATGTCTATGAAATCGACGACTACTATGCCGCCGATATTGCGCAGTTTGACCTGTCTTGCAATCTCTCTGGCCGCCAGAATGTTGGTGTAGTACACGGTGTGTTCAAGGCTGTCGTCGCCCGTGAATTTGCCCGTGTTTACGTCGATTACGGTCAGTGCTTCCGTCTTTTCTATTATCAGGTACGCGCCGTTTGCCAGCTCGGCGCGCGGCGAGGCCAGCCCCGTTATCTGCGGCGAAAGCCCCAGGTCGTAAAACATGTCGGTGCCGTTGTCGTGCAGCTCTATGTCGTGCACCTTTGCGCCCGTTACCCTCACCAGTTCGGTCAGCCTTTCATATATGTCCCTGTTGCCCACGTAAATCTTTTCCACGTCGAACAGCAGAGTGTCCCTCATCACCCTCATGAACATGGGGTAGTCGGTATAAAGTATCTCGCCTACGGGCGATTTTTTGAATTTGTCAAGTATGGCGCGGTATATCTTGCGGAAGAAATTCATCTCCTCTTCCGCCTGTCTGCGGTTGGCATAGGGCGCCGCGGTGCGTATTATCAGTCCTTCGTCGCCGCGGCATTTGCGCCCGGCGGTGAATATCAGAGTTTTTCTCAGCTCCTGGTCGTGTATTTTGCGCGAAACGCCTATAAAGGGGGTGGTGGGCATGTATATGAGATACTTGCCCACAAAGGAGAGCGCCGTGGTGACCTTTGCGCCCTTTTTGCCGACGGGCGCCTTCACCACCTGAACGAGTATCTCGTCCCCGACCTTGAGGTCGAGCTCGCGGGGTATGTCCACGTCGCTGCCGTCGTACTTGTTCTTGTCGGGGAACAGGTCTTCAACCGAAAGATAGCAGTTGCGCTCCAGCCCGCAGTTGACGAACGCCGCCTGCATTCCGTTGAGCACGTCGGTAACTCTTCCCTTGTATATGTTGCCTATTATGTTCTTTCTGTTCTGCGATTCGTAATTGAATTCCGCAAGCTGCCCGTCCTCCACCACGGCGTATGATTCCACGCCGCAAAAACGGTCAAAGTACAGCGTCTTTTTGCTCATTGTATCATCCCTTGGTCTTGCGCCTTTCAAGGGCGCCTTTGTCAGCGGAATTGGTCTCCGCTCATTATCGAATTGATCTTTATTATGTCCGCGGCCTCGCCTCCGTATACGGAGTACAGGTAGGCGCAGAACAGGTCGGGGCGGAGATTGTCCTCGCCGCACCCTAAAGTGAACTGCAATTCGTCCCCTTGCCTTTCAACAGCATATATCCTGGGGCGAATGTCCACTTCGCGCCCCCTCGTGTCGGTGATTACTATGCTCTCTCTGCGCAGGAGCTCGCCTATGTCGAAGGGCGGTATGCCGCGGGCGCGGTAGGTGCATTTTACTATGCTGTTGGCGTAGTTCTGGTTGTCCTTCACGTATCCCCAGCGCACGCATCTGATTCCCTCGGGGGAGTGCGCGTTGAACAGCTCCCCGAATTCTCCTTCAAACGGCGTGTCCAGCGTGGCGTATTCGGCCAGCGACTTTATGCCCGTCCCTAGGGGGTTGTTCAAAAATATTCTGGGATGCCGGTGAAATCCGAGGCTGTAATTTACGGGTATGCCCGCCCTGCGCAGCGTGCGGTATATGTGCCTCAGCAGGTCTAGGTGCGAAATATATTCCGCCCCGTCCGTCTTTGTATATCTGAACGCTATCATCTCTCCCCCTTTGCGGCGGGGCATATGTCCTGCAGTCCGCAGCCGGCGCACGCCCTTCTGCAGCTGCCCGTCACGCGGCCTTCGTATGCTCTGTGCCGTTCGCGGGCAAAGAATGATTTCTTCATGCCCGTGTCGATAAAATCCCACGGCAAAAGCTCGTCTTCGCCGCGTTCGCGCGTATATATGTCGGGGTTTACGCCGCAATCTTCAAAGGCCTGCGCCCAGGCCTCCTTTTTGAGTTCCCTGTTCCAGCCGTCAAAGCGGCAGCCCAGCGCGTATGCCCTCTCCAACACGCGGGAAAGTTTTCTGTCCCCGCGGGCGAACACGCCCTCCAGGCGCGAAGTAAAGTAATCGCTCCAGCTCAATGTCACGCCCTTTACGTACAGGCAGTCCCTCAGCACGCGCTGTTTGGCCTCGACTTCGTCCCCGCTGGCCTGCCGCTCCCACTGGAATGGGGTGAACGGCTTGGGAATAAACGTCGAAACGGATACCGAAACGCGCAGGCTCTTTGCCCTCGGCTTTCTGCCGTAGGCGCTCTTTATGAGGTCTACGATGCGTCTTATCGCCCTCAAATCGTCGTCCGTCTCGGTGGGAAGCCCCAGCATGAAATAGAGTTTGACCGCCGAATATCCTATGTCGAACGCGCTTTCGGCGGCGGAAAGTATTTCGTCCTCGGTTATATCCTTGTTTATAACGTCGCGCAGCCGCTGGCTGCCCGCTTCGGGTGCGAACGTGAGCGAAATCTTGCGCGCGTCCTGCGCAAAGTCGGAATCGAACGAATCGACTCTCAGCGAGGGCAGGGCCAGCGTCACCCCGCAGGGGAGGGAGGCCTTGAGGCTGCCGATAAGTTCGCGCAGGCGGGGGTAGTCGCCCGTGGAGAGGGAGTTGAGGCTGACCTCGTCATATCCCGTCGAAGCTATCAGCGAGCAGGCCTGCTTTGTAAGCGTCTCAACGCTCCTCTGCCGCACGGGGCGGTATATGAACCCCGCCTGACAGAACCTGCACCCGCGGTAGCAGCCGCGCATGACCTCTATTATCGAGCGGTCGAACACGCTCTCGCAATTGGGCACGGGCTGGGTTTCGGGAAAGACTGCCCCGTCGAGGTCGCCTATCACCGCCCTTCGGGGGGTAAAGTCGCTTTCAAAGGAACATATGCGCCCCTCTTTATCGTATTTTACGTCCATCAGCGCGGGCACGTATACGCCGTCTATTTCCGCCGCCCGCCTGAAGAATTCCTCCGTGGCTCCCCCGCATTCCACATACAGCGCGGCCACGTCGGCGTCGGCGCTCTCGCCGTCGCCTATGAACACAAGGTCTACAAAGTCGGCCAGCGGCTCGGGGTTTACCGTGCACGGCCCGCCTATGGCTATCAGCGGAAACGCGCCGCCCGCCCTGTCTGCGCGGCGCAGCGGTATGCCCGCCAGATCCAGCATGTAGAGTATGTTGGTGTAGCACAGCTCGAACTGCACCGAAAAGCCTATCATGTCAAACTCTTTCAAGGGCTTTTTGAGTGACAGGGAGTATAGGGGCACGCCCGCCTCTTTTATGGCGTCGCCGAAGTCCGTGTAGGGGGCAAAGCAGTAGTCGGCGCCGTAGCCGCGGCGCAAAAAACTTTCGGCCACTATCTTTATGCCCAGATTGCTCATGCCCACTTCGTACAGGTCGGGAAAGGCCATGCAGAAGTAGAAGGGGGCGTTTTCCGGACTCTTAATGCCGCCGTACTCGCCGCCCGTGTACCTCGCCGGCTTCTCCACGCGGGAGAGTATGTTCTTTATGTCGTCCAAGTTTATAGTCATATACTTCATTATATCATTGCGTCGGACAATAATCAATACCTATCCCGCAATAATTTGCCCCGCACTGCGATAATTTTTTGTTTTTTTGCGTAAAAAGGGGAGGAGAGGCGCCCCTTTTGCCGCGCGCCCCTCCGTTTTGCCCGGCCGGCGAACACAATTGTGTGATAAGCCCGCAATAAAAAGGTAAAAATTTTATTTTTGCATTGACAAATATGCCCGCATTTGCTAAAATATATGGAGTAGCAATATCTAATTCAAAAAGAGGAGTAATAATGATGATCAAATATGATTTTAAAGGCGTAACTTGCGAACAGCTTTCTTTCAAGCTCAACAGGGTGAGGATCGAACCCAACAAAAAGCTGGATATCAAGCCCCAGTTCTCCCGTCAGGTGAGAAAGGCGAACGAAAATCCCAAGCTCATGTTCGTCAACCTCAAGGTTGCCATACTCACTTCCGAAGCCGAACCCAAGCCCTTCGATATCGAAGTCTCCATCGTCGGCATATACGAACTTTCGGAAGCCCCCAATGCCCAGCAGGAGAGGGACTTCGTCATCGAAGCGACGTCCATGCTCTATCCCTATCTGCGTTCGCTCGTCACCAATCTCACGGCGCAGGCGTACATCCAGCCTCTCAATCTGCCCGTAATCAACGGCCCCATCTTCCCCGAGGACAGGGATACTTACGCTTTCAGCGTCTCCGATAACTGATTTTGTCAAAATGCGGCGCGGCGGAAAATTTTCCGCCGCGCCGCCGGATTTTACGTCTATCCACCATATGTTGTGGCGGACGCGCGGCTGTATACTATTATATAAATAGTAAGGCAAAAAACTTTAAAAAATGCCGCAAAACGGCGAAAAATAATTGACAAGCCCGCCTTTTAATGATAATATCTTATACACACACCTAGCGGGGTGTAATTTTTTTGTACGGAGTTTTCCAAAATGAAGGCATCAACAAGAACCAAGATCACGTTCGAGTGCACAGAATGCAAGCGCAGAAATTACGACAGCTACAAGAACAAGCGCAACGATCCCGACAGGCTCACCATCTCCAAGTACTGCCCCTTCTGCAAGAAGCACACCGAACACAAGGAAACAAAGTAACAGCATCTTCCAATTGCGCGGCTGCGGCCGCGCGGTCAGACCAATAATGCCCTTGCGGCATTTCAGGAGTAATTATGGCAAATAAAAACGAAGCCAAAAAGCCCAATATCTTCGTCAGAATGGGCAGAAAGCTCAAGGAAACCTTTTCCGAGCTCAAGAGAGTTACCTGGCCCACGTTCCCCAAGGTAGTAAAGTCCACCTGCGTGGTTCTGGGCGTTGTGGTATTGTTCCTTCTCGTGGTAACGGGCATCAACCAGCTGTTGCAGTTCCTCCTCGAACTGCTCACGGGTTTGGGGGCATAAACCACAAGCGATATTTTGCCTGTGCCGCGCTGCGCCCACGTTGCGCGCCGGCGGCCCGTGCTTTTTTCACCCGCATTCTTTCGGAGGTAACAGTTTTATGGCAGACGTTCAGGAACAGCCCTGCTGGTATATCCTGCACACCTATTCGGGATACGAGATGATGGTCAAGGATTCTCTCTTCAGGTTGGTGGAAAACAACAACCTGCAGGATCAGATCTTCGACGTCAAGATCCCCATGGAGCAGACAATCGAAGAAAAGAACGGCAAGCGCAAGGTGGTGGAGCGCAAACTTCTCCCCTGCTACGTCTTTATCAAGATGATATATTCCAACCAGCTGTGGTATCTCGTCACCAATACGCGCGGCGTAACGGGTTTTGTCGGCCCCCAGGGCAGGCCCATCCCCATGAAGGATGAGGAGATACGCAAGATGCGCCTCGAAGAAGTCGTCGTCAACGCCGATTTCGCCGTGGGCGATACCGTCAATATCGATGCAGGCCCCCTCGCCGGTTTCGACGGCGTGATAACCGAACTCAACGACATCGCTCAAAAGGCCAAAGTAAATATTCAGATGTTCGGCCGCTCCACCGACGTAGAGGTGGAATACATCCAGATAAAGAAGATAGATCCCCCCGTTCAGGCGGAATAACTGCGGCATATACCGCTATCAATTGCGGCTGCCGCGCAATTTACGGCTCATGCCCCGATTGCGTTTTATCGGGCAACGCTTCAAGCTAACGGCAAACCCGGGGCGACACCGGCCCCGGCGGTTTGTGTTAATAGTCATGTGGGAGAATGTGTTAAATACTTTTTCATGGCGCATTCGCTATCACCACTTCGGAGGAATAAATTATGGCAAAAAAGATTACCGCGGTAGTTAAATTGCAGCTTCCTGCAGGTAAAGCCACTCCCGCGCCCCCCGTCGGTTCGACGCTCGGCCCCCACGGTATCAACATACCCGGCTTCACCAAGGAATTCAACGCTAAAACTGCCTCCCAGGCAGGGCTCATCATTCCCTGCGTAGTCACCATCTATCAGGACAGAAGTTTCACTTTCATCTTAAAGACGCCCCCCACACCCGTCCTCATCAAAAAGGCGCTCGGCATCGACACCGCTTCCGCCCGCCCCAACAGGGACAAGGTAGGCAAGCTCACCAAGGCGCAGGTCGAAGAGATCGCAAAGACAAAACTGCCTGACCTCAACTGCACCGATCTCGAGATGGCAAAGAGCATGGTAAAGGGTACCGCGCGCTCGATGGGCGTTACGGTAGAAGAGTAACAGGGCTTTTTATAAAGCCGCACAAGTGGGAGAGGGATTAAAACAACAAATCATAAGTCGGCCCCTCGCAAGTACCACACGGAGGTAAAAAAAATGAAAGTTGGCAAGAAATACGCTGAAAGCGTCAAATCTTATGACCATTTAAAAGCATACGACCTCGCCGAAGCGGTAAACCTCGTTCTTTCCACCGCAAAAGCGAAGTTTGATGAAACTATCGAACTGCACGTCCGTCTGGGCGTAGATCCCCGCCAGGCAGATCAGCAGGTGCGCGGCGTGCTCGTCCTTCCCAACGGCACCGGCAAGGATAAAAAGGTGCTCGTCATCGCCAAGGGCGAAAAGGCCGATCAGGCTCTGGCCGCAGGCGCGGATTACGTCGGCGCGGAAGAGACCGTTCAGCGCATCCAGAAGGAAAACTGGTTCGATTTCGACGTAATGATCACCACGCCCGACATGATGGGCGTCGTCGGCCGCATCGGCCGTATCCTCGGCCCCAAGGGCCTGATGCCCAACCCCAAGAGCGGCACCGTCACCATGGACGTCGTAAAGGCCG
>CALVLX010000073.1 GCA_944341195.1 uncultured Clostridia bacterium | reverse complement strand
GTGTGGTTATTGTCATTGCCGCCATCGTCCGATTCCTGCAGATCGCACGCCGAAAGGGCAAACATAAAACTCACCGCCGACGCGAGCGCGAGGAAGACGACTAAAAGTTTTTTCTTCATAAAAATCTCTCCTGTCGTTTTGCAGGGCAGCGCCAAATAATAAAAAGCCTTCAACCGAAGACACGCCCTGCATAAGTATCTCCGCTTGCCGCCCGGCAACTTTACCGCACAAAAAAATACAGTATGCCGTTTGTATCCGCTGTGCAAATTATAATGTCATCCGGCAGTTTGAGTATAGCACTATTTTACGCAAAAAGCAATATTAATTATCAAATTTATCAAAAAACATATATTCCCCGCGCGGTAAAAGTTTGCGCGGTTTTTTGTTACGCTTCGACAAAACAACAAAACTTCCGCGCGCGATTATGGCTTAATATTTTGCCATGCGAATAAAAATAAAGGCTGCGGACATAACGGTATACGCCCTATACGCGGCGGGCGTGGTGCTGATAAATTTTTCGGCGGGCGGCGCGCCGCTTTCGCTGGGGCTGTGCTTTGCCATGCTGATGTGCGGGGCGAACCTGTTTGCCGTGCCGGCAATCTATGTGCTTGCGGCCGTTCCCTCGCTCAACTGGATAGTCATGCTCATCACCCTCTCCGAAGGCGCGTTCGCGTGCGCGGTGACGGCAATTTACAGGCGGGCGCACAAGAAGGTGAGATACGAATATCTGGCATATATGGCCGTGGCTTTGGCGCCGTTTATCGCCTTTTCGCCGTGGCGCGGCATAGACGACATATACTTTACGGACAACGCCTACATAATAAAGGCCGTGGCCGCCGTGGCCGCCATGGTGTTTTCGCTGTTCTGCCTCAGGGGCGTTTACGCACTCTTTTACAGGCTGCGCAGGTGCAGACTTGCAAGCGAGGAGATAATATGCCTGGCGCTGATGTTTACCGTGGCAGGCATAGGGCTGTACAATGCATGCGGACTTTATATATGCCTTGCGGCATTCGGCGGCATTACGGTGTTTGCGGTGAGGCTCTACCGCGACAGCGCCGCCCTTGCCGTGGCCTGCGCCGCGGGGCTGCCGCTGCTGTGCACTACTTTTTCGGGCGAATACATGGCCGCTCTCGCCATAGCGTGCGCCGCGGGACTGCTCTTTCTGAATGCGGGCAGGGGCGCGCCCGGCGCCGTGGCGCTGGCGCTGGGCGCGCTGTACTTCTACTTTGACGGGGCTTTTTCGGGCGATGCGGCCTCATCCGTAGTATACGGGCTGACGCTTGCCGTATGCTGCATTGCGCCGGCGGTGCCTTCGGATAAATTTATGGCGCGCCTTTTGGGTGAACTGCGCGTAAAGAGGGTAATTCCCGAGGCGTTTGAAGAGAAGCTGCGCGGACGGACGAGCGAAAAGCTGTTTGCGACGAGCCAGGTATTCCGCGAGATAGAGAGCGCCTTTTTATCGCTGGACGAGGGCATGGGCGACGGCGCAATAAAGAGGAGACTGCTGGGCGAAATAAGGGGGCGGCTGTGCGCGAAGTGTGAGCGCAGGGACAAGTGCGACGGCTCGGACGTGTATTCGGGCTTTGCACGCCTGCTGCACACGGGCTGCATAAAGGGCAGAGTCAGCCTTGTAGACCTGCCGGCCGAAATTACGGCGGCGTGCATTCATCCCGCCGACCTGATAAACGAGATGAACGGCGCACTGCTGCGCCTTAAAAAACTTTCGGCCGAGGCCGAGACGGCGAGGAGCGGCCGCAGACTGCTGGCCAACCAGGCCAGGGGCATAGCCGAGGTATTAAAGACGACTGCAATCGACGTATCGCGCGGCGGAATAAGGCATTCGGAGCGCGAAAAACGGGTGACAGATACGCTCGCAGGTGCGGGAATATGCTGCAGCGAAGTGGCTGTGACGGGCGATGACGGCGGGGAGATATACATCACCGTTGCAGGCGCCGCCCCGGCGGCCGCCCTCGGGGAGGGGCTGTATTCGGCACTCGGCAGAAGGTACATATTGAAGGATAAAATAACCTACAACGCCGAAAGAACTTGCTACATATTTGTGCGCCCGCCCGACTACGACGCGGCGTTCGGCGTGGCATACTGCATAAAGGACGGCGAGAGGGCTTCGGGAGACACGCACTCGGTCATAAGGATCAACGAACGCTCATTTTTGATGGCACTGTGCGACGGCATGGGCAGCGGGGAGAGCGCAAAGAAGGTATCTTCCACCACCATTTCGCTGGTTGAGGCGTTTTTTAAGGCCGAGATGCCCTGCAAGACCATACTGGACACGATAAACAGGCTGATGTCCTACAGCCGCGACGAAACCTTTACCTGCATAGACATTGCGGCGATAGACCTGGACGACCTGAAGGCCGGATTTATAAAGATAGGTTCGCCGGCCGGTATGATAATCAAAAAGGACGGCATTAAAATAATGGAGAGCACGTCGCTGCCGCTGGGCATACTGGACAGCATTCACCCCACAATATGCACCGAACAACTCGAAGAGGACGACATTGTGGTGTTTATGAGCGACGGCATAACCTCCTCCTTTCCCTCCGCCACCGACCTGTATTCGTTCATCGAAAAACTTAAACCCCTAAACCCGCAGAATCTTGCCGACGACATACTTTCGGGTGCAAAAAAAGCCGCCCGCGGCAGAGCCGCGGACGACATGACGGTGCTTTGTGTGAGAGTGTTTTCCCGCAAAAGTCTTGCCTGACGACGGCTGCGACTTTGTGCGGCCTTGAGGGGCTCTGCCCCTCTTTTCGCAATCTTTAAGAGCATTGCAGTTATTTAATTGCGAAAATTCTCCCCGCTCAGGCGCAGGTATGCGCAAATTGTGGCCACTGCGGCGAAATAAATTCGCCTTGTGACGTCATTCATTGCTTTCCCGCAAAAGTCTTGCCTGACGACGGCCGCGGCAACTTTGCCACCGCAAAATAAATGCACGCTTACGCGTGCGATAAATGAAAAGGCTGACGCCTTTTCGTTAAATGCCGCCCGTTCTGGCGGCGTGAAATGCCGCGGGATTTACCCGCGGCGTTGTGGCCGATAAAGACTTCTTAAACTGTAACCTCTCCGCCGTCCAATTCTTCATCGGGCGACGCCTCTGCCCTGCCCAGCATGAACATTAAAACGGTGATATCGTAGTCCACCATGACGACGGGCGGCTGTTCCGAAGGCGCGAACTGCGCCATTTGAACTACGGGGGCGTTGAGCGCGGCGACCTCGTCATACTTGCGGTTTATGCGCTCGCGCTCGCCGAGCACAAAGTTTGTAACCGTGGCCAACTCGTCCTCACTGAAGGAGGCGCTTGAGGCGAAGATAGTATTCATGTACATGGCCGCGCTCATTTCGCCGAGGGAGCCGTCCTCCCGCACGTCGGCATAGGCGTGCAGAATAATGTTGTCGGCAAGGTTGAAAAAGTTGTAGTCGAAGCTGCTTTTGCCTTCGGAGAGCTGCTGGATATTGAGCGTTGTTACACCCATATCCGTGGGGGAATTGTAATAGAACTCCACAACGGCGCTTGTGGGGATAGTGCCCATGGCTCTGTGCGTCTGGGTGCAGTACACCCTGCCCGTGGCCTCGTCCACGCCCGCAAAACTTGCCGTGAGCAGGGACGTAGATATGCACGTTGAGGCGCCGCCGATATTGTCGTGAGAAAATTCTTCGGCATCGACAGACGAATAGTCCATAGTGAACTGTCCCGAAAGCGACTGTGCGCCGTACTGCTCTATTATGGACAGCTGCACGCTGCTATAGCCGAAGATGTCGCCTATAAAACTTTGGAAGAGGTTGCTCTGCTCTGTAATTGTATGCGCATGGGACAGGAATATACCCAAGGCGTCCTCATAAGATGGCGAGGCGTTCTCCCCCTCCTCCCCTGCGGCGAGGGCCGAGGCCTTGGCCGTATTTGTGCCCTCGGGCAGCGGCTCTGTGCGCAAATTGGTATAGGTAAGAGCGGCAGAGTCGGCCTGCTCCTTTAAAAGCGCCCGCGCCGCAACGGCCTCCTCGCTGAGGCTTTCCCCGTCCTGCGGGCGGTCATCGTTGCAGGCGGCAAAGGCCAAAGGAATTGCAAGGCAGATGGCAAAAATGCCCGTCTTTACGAATATTCTCTTCATTTCTTCACCTTCCCGTGCGCTTTACGGCGTTTTTGAAGTTGGCCATGGCGTTGCGCGAGGGCATGGAAGTCAACCTGAACTTCCAGTTGCTTTCCGACGTGGCGGGCGTATTCATGCGCGACCAGTTGTCGAGGCAGAGAATATCCTGCACGGGAATTACGGCTATGGCCGAGCGTGCGGCGAGCGCGCAGAGCACGAGCCCGCGGACGGCGTCCGCCCTGTCCACGACGGGCGTATACACGCCTTCGTACCTTAGGGCCGCGCGGAGCTGTTTTTTGAACGAAACAAACTGTTCATCCGACTGCTTGAGCATATAGCCGAGGGCGGTATCGTTGTCGTGCGTGCCCGTGTAGACGACGGAATGTTCATCTATATTGCAGGGGAGATAGTCGTTTTCCTCCCTGTCGTCGAAGGCGAACATCATTATCTTCATGGAGGGAAAGCCGCACTCCGTGCGCAGCCTGACAACTCCTTCATCTATTACGCCGAGATCTTCGGCAATTATATTCAAGGGGCCGAGCCGCCTTTCGGCTTCGGCAAAGAGCTCGGCGCCGGGCGCGTGAAGCCACTCGCCCACCCTGGCCGTTTTAGCGCCGAAAGGTATGACATAGTACCTATCCAATCCGCGGAAATGATCTATGCGCAACACGTCGTACATGCGGGCGGCGTGGGCTATCCTCCTTATCCACCAGCCGTAACCTTCGGCGCGCATGGCCTCCCAGTTATACAGCGGATTGCCCCACAGCTGGCCGTCTTCCGAAAAATAATCGGGCGGACAGCCCGCCACGGAGGTGGGGACGAGATTTTCATCGAGCATGAAGAGTTCGGGATGATACCACACGTCGGCCGAATCGTATGCCACATATAGCGGCATATCGCCTATGATCTTTACGCCGCGGGCGTTGGCGTAGCTTTTGAGGGCCGCCCACTGCTTTGAAAATATATACTGGACAAACTGCCAGAAGCAGTATTCTTCGCCGTAGACGCAGTTCTTAAACTCCGACATGGCGAGTTTTTCCTTGAATTTATACGCATCGGGGAAGGTGTTGAACGCCCCGTTATAACGCGATTTTAGGGACATGAAGAGCGCGTACTCTTCGGCTTCGCCGCTCTCCACAAAGGCGACGAAATCGGGATTTTTTATGTTGAAGCGGGCATATGCCCTCCTCAACAGCGCGTAGCGGCTGCTGTGGAGATCGCCGTAGTTGACATCGTTTTTGAGTTTGCGCTCCGCGCCCCTGAGCTCTTCGCCGTCGATGAGCCCCTGCCTGTGCAGCGCCTCGATATCGATGAAATAGGGATTGCCCGAAGTGCAGGATACGGACTGATAGGGCGAATCGCCGAACCCCGTCTGCTGCAGGGGGAGTATCTGCCAGTATTTTACGCCGTATTTGGCGAGAGTATCCACAAATTCGTAGGCCTCCCTTCCCAGAGAGCCTATACCGTATTTATTGGGCAGCGACGAGATGTGGCACAGCACGCCCGCGCCGCGCTCGGGAAGATATTTTTGCATAATAACCCCACAATATATTGCGTTCAACGCCCTTTAGGGCGCAGGACATCACTTGCTTAAAAGCCCCTTTATCCTCTGCACGGCCTCTTGGGTGACTTCATTGCTGCCGAATGCGGTGAGGCGGAAGAAGCCTTCGCCGTTGGCGCCGAAGCCCGCGCCGGGAGTGCCGACGACCTGGACATTTTGGAGGAGGTAATCGAAGAACTGCCAGCTTGACATACCGCCGGGACATCTGAGCCAGATATAGGGCGAATTTTTGCCGCCCGTGTACCATATGCCCAGTTCATCCATGCAGTCGGCAATCATCTTTGCATTTTTCCGGTAGTAGGCGATATTTTCCCCGATCTGCCTCTGCCCCTCGGCGGTGAATACGGCCGCCGCGCCGCGCTGGACGATATAGGGAACGCCGTTGAATTTTGTAGTCTGGCGCCTGAGCCACATCTTGTTGGCAGACATTCCGCCGCGCGTGAGCGCCTTGGGGACGACGGTGTATCCGCAGCGCGTACCCGTAAAGCCCGCCGTTTTGGAGAACGAGCAGAACTCTATGGCGCACGTCTTTGCGCCTTCGACCTGGAATATGGAGCGGGCGAGCCCCTCTTGGGTTATGAAGCATTCGTATGCGGCGTCGTACAGGATGACGGCGCCGCTTTTGTTGGCGTAATACACCCACTCTTTGATCTGCGCAACCGTGTACGCCGCGCCCGTGGGATTGTTGGGCGAGCAGAGATATATTATATCCGCCCCGACGCTATCGTCGGGCATGGGCAAAAAGCCGTTTTTCGCCGTGGCGTTCATGTACATGACTCTGCGCCCCGCCATTACATTGGTATCGACGTAGACGGGATAGACGGGATCGGGAACCAATACGGTATTTTCGCCGGCAAATATATCGAGTATGTTGCCGATATCCGACTTTGCGCCGTCGGAGACGAAAATTTCATCGTTTTCCAGTTCGACGCCGTTGGACTTGTAATAGCCCCTTATGCTCTCCTTTAAAAAATCGTAGCCCTGCTCGGGGCCGTAGCCGTGGAAAGTCTCCTTTTTGGACATATCGTCTACGGCGGCATGGAGAGCCTGTATGACGGCGGGCGCCAGCGGCAGAGTGACGTCGCCTATGCCGAGGCGGAGTATGCTGCTGCCGGGATTGGCCGCGGAATATGCGGCGACCTTTTGGGCCACCGTGGAGAAGAGATAGCTCTGCGCTATGTCGTTGAAGTGACTGTTGAATTGCATATCAGGGCACCTGTGTTATTTTTTTGACGAACGCGAGACGGCGTGTTTTACGAATTCCCTGAACACGGGATGGGCGTGCTGGGGACGGGATTTGAATTCGGGGTGGAACTGCACGCCGAGATAGAAATCGTTTGCGGGCACTTCGACGGCTTCCACGAGGAGACCGTTGGGCGACGTGCCGGCTATCACCATGCCCGCCTCCTCAATCTGCTTGCGGAAGGCGTTGTTGAATTCGTACCTGTGGCGGTGACGTTCGGATATGTTATCCGACTTATACGCCCGGCGCATGAGGGGGCCGAGCACAACGCAGGGATATGCGCCGAGGCGCATTGTGCCGCCCATCTTTACGCCGTGCTGATCGGGCATGAGGTCGATGACGGGGTGCTTGCTTTCGGGATCGAATTCCGAAGAGTTTGCATCGGCATAGCCCAGCACGTTGCGGGCGTACTCTATGACGGCCGTCTGCATACCCAAGCATATGCCGAGATAGGGAATATTATTCTCGCGCGCGTACTTTGCGCAGAGTATCTTGCCCTCTATGCCGCGGTTGCCGAATCCGCCCGGCACGAGAATGCCGTCCGCCCCGCCCAGCTTTTGGGCAACGTTCTGCGGAGTGAGACTTTCGGTATCCACCCAGTCGATATCCACCTTTGCGCCGTTTTCGTAGCCGGCGTGGGCAAGGGCTTCGGCGACGGAGAGATAGGCGTCGTGCAGCTGCACGTACTTGCCGCAGAGGGCGATCTTTACGACCTTGTCGCGGGAGGCGATGCGGTCGAGCATGTTCTTCCATTCGGTGAGGTCTATCTCGCGCGGATCGAGGTTGAGTATCTTGCAGACTATGGAGGAGAAGTTGCTCTCCTCCAGCATTATGGGCGCCTGGTAGAGGACGGGGAGAGTCATGTTTTCGATGCAGCATTCGGGTTCGACGTTGCAGAACATGGCTATCTTATCCTTTACGTCCTTGGGCATGTGCGCATCGACGCGCGCAATGATTATATCGGGATTGATGCCCATGCCCTGAAGTTCCTTGACGGAGTGCTGGGTGGGCTTGGATTTGAATTCCTCCGAGCCGGAGATGTAGGGCACGAGTGAGACGTGGATAAAGCAGCAGTTTTCCCTGCCCACCTCGCGCGCGACCTGGCGGATGGCCTCTATAAAGGGCTGGCTTTCGATATCGCCTATAGTGCCGCCTATTTCGGTTATAACCACGTCCGCCGAAGTCGTGCTGGCGACCGTGTAGATGAAGGACTTTATCTCGTTGGTTATGTGGGGAATGACCTGAACGGTCTGGCCGAGGTATTCGCCGTTGCGCTCCTTGTTGAGGACATTCCAATAGACCTTACCCGTGGTAAGATTGGAGTACTTGTTCAAATTTTCGTCTATGAAGCGTTCATAGTGCCCCAGATCGAGGTCTGTTTCGGCACCGTCGTCGGTGACGAAGACTTCGCCGTGCTGATAGGGGCTCATGGTGCCGGGATCGATGTTTATGTAGGGATCGAGCTTCTGCGAAGCCACCTTGTATCCCCTGCACTTTAAGAGCCTTCCCAAGGAAGCCGCCGTTATGCCTTTGCCCAGGCCGGAAACCACGCCGCCCGTAACGAAAATGTACTTTGTCATTATATGTTCTCCTGAGTAATTAGGTTGGTTACTGCCGTAGCGCGCCTGCCGGCGCGTAAATGCCTATCAGATTTCCACCACGCCTTCGAAGGCGAGCGTGGCGCCGCCGTGCATGAACACCGTATCATCCGCGTAAGTTACGACGAGATCGCCGCCGCGCAGATGGACGGTTACGGGAACGCCCCTGTCGGCACGGCCGTTGAGAACGGCCGCGACGGCCGCGGCGCAGGCGCCCGTGCCGCACGCCCACGTTTCGCCGCTGCCCCTCTCCCACACGCGCATTTTGAGTTCGTTTTTGCCCGTAACGCTGACAAATTCGGTGTTTATCCTCTCGGGGAAGAGCGGACAGTTTTCAAACTGCGGGCCCACCCTTTCGATATCGATTTGATCGGGATCGGCGAACACTACACAGTGGGGATTGCCCATGGATACCAGCGTTATGTTCCACTCCCCGCCCGCTATGTTTACGGGATAGCCGACCACCTTTTCGCCCTCTATGGCGGAGGGGATGTCGCGCCCGTTCAGGACGGCCGCCCCCATATCGACGGTTGCAGCCGTAACTTTGCCGTCGCCGCCAATAGTAAACTTCAGCTTTTTAATGCCTGAAAGAGTTTCCACCGTGCAGCAATCGCCCTTTACGTAGCCGAGATCGTGCGCCAGCTTGCCCACGCAGCGTATGCCGTTGCCGCACATTTTGCCTTCGGAGCCGTCGGCGTTGAACATGGACATTTTGCAGTCGGCCACCGCCGAGGGACGGAGAAGAATGACGCCGTCGCCGCCGACGGAAAAGTGCCTGTCGGACAATCTTACGGAGAGTTCGCCGGGATTTGAGATATCCCGCTCCATGCAATCGAAGTAAATATAGTCGTTTCCGATGCCGTGCATCTTATAAAATTTTCTGAGCATTGCCAAACCGCCCGACATAATCAAAGGGCGGCAGACCGCCCCGATATTTTATACACCAATACTATAACACAACGCCCGCGTTTTGGCAAGCGAATGCCGCGGGGAATACTCCCCGCGGCAGATGTTATTTTTTAATCCATGACTATACATGCGTCGCGCTCGGCGCCGACGGATACGTACTTTATCTTGCAGCAGCACAGCTTTTCCAGGAGGCGGATGTAGTCTATGGCCTCCTTGGGGAGATCCTGCGGCTTTCTGCACTTGGAGGTATCGCAGTTCCAGCCCTTGACCTTTTCGAACACGGGCTTGCACTCGTCGAGCACGTCGGTGAAGGGGAAGTAATCCAGAACTTTGCCGTTGAGTTCGTAGTGCGTGCAGATCTCTATCTCCTCGTAGCTGTCCAGCACGTCGAGCTTGGTGAGCGCTATCTCATCCGCGCCCTGACACATGATGCCGTAGCGCGAGGCGACGACGTCGAAGGGGCCCACCCTTCTCGGTCTGCCCGTGGCCGCGCCGTACTCGCCGCCCTTTTCGCGCAGTTTATCGGCCTTTTCGCCGAAGTATTCGCAGGCGAAGGGGCCGGCGCCAACGCAGCTTGAATAGGCCTTCATTATGCCTATGGATTTATCCAGCTTGAGATTGGGCACGCCCGCGCCTATGGGGGCGTAGGCGGCTATGGTGGAGGATGACGAAGTATAGGGCACTATGCCGTAGTCGATATCCCTGAGCGCGCCGAGCTGGGCTTCGAACATTATCCTCTTGCCGGCGGCGTTGGCCTCGTTGAGGTAGCGGCCGACATCGGTTATGTAGTCCTTTAGCACCGCGCCGTACTCTTCGAAGTAGGCCTTCATGTCGGCAACGCTTACGGGCGTAAAGCCGTAGGCCTTTATGGTCATATTCTTCCAGTCCACTATATCGGGCAGGCGCTTATAGAGCAGGGGAAGATTTAAAAGTTCGCCCATGCGGAAGGCCTTTTTGAGGTATTTATCGGCATAGACGGGGGCGATGCCGCGGCGGGTGGAACCGTAGGGCTTGCCCGTGGCCTTTGCCAGCCTGTCCTCTTCCATGATATCCTGCATGATGTTGTAGGGCATGGTGATTATGGCCTTATCTGAAATTTTTAAATTTTCGGGCGAGATCTTTATGCCGCCCGCGCGCAGCCTTTGAATTTCGCCGCAGAGATGTTTTAAGTCGATGACCATGCCGGGCCCCATGACGTTTACGACGTCTTCGCGCAGGATGCCCGAAGGGAGAAGGTTTAAAATGAACTTGCCCTTATCGTTGACGACGGTGTGACCGGCGTTGTTGCCGCCCTGATAGCGGCAGACGATATCGTAATCGCGTGAAAGCAGGTCTACCATCCTGCCCTTGCCTTCGTCGCCCCAGTTGATACCACATATACTTGTCAGCATTTTTTAT
>CALVLX010000072.1 GCA_944341195.1 uncultured Clostridia bacterium | reverse complement strand
ATCGGCGATATACTCGATATCGATCCCGACGACAGACTGATGACCAAGCTCGCCCGCTACAGGCTGGGCGAAATAAGCAACGCCCTCGACGATATATGGATCTCCGACGCCATAGATATTGCCGCGGATGAAGACCTCATGCTCTACATTGCGTTCGGCATAACGGACGTCCGCGAACAGGACGGCAGCCTCGTGGCAACCTATCACCCGCTCGAAGGCGAGGAGGGGGGCGAACGCACCGTAACCCTCGACACCCGCTCCGACGCAGAAAAGGGCGAGATAGTCGTCGGCATCAAGTATGAAGACGGCGAAATAGACGGCACTCCCATATCCGACGTAGGTGAGAGAGTCGAACGCCTCACGGACGATCTCACGCTCTCCGCGGTCAATATCAGCGTCGAAGCCGACAGCTCCATAATGATGTACATCGCCTACGGCGTCACCAACATCTCCAAGGATGATGCGGGCGATATAACCGGCTTGTATACCACGGCGGAAGGCGATGTCGTCGAAGTCACCGTTGAGGCCGATGCGGAAGGGAATGCCGAGCGCGTCTACTACGTTCAGGACGGCACCGAGGTGGAAGTCTCCGGCACAAAGATAGGCAACATCGGCGACCGCGTGGACGGCCTTACGAGTGGCCTTACAATAGGCGAAATCGTTACAATCGGAACGGACGACAAAATTTTGTCGCTTGTCGCCGACTCTACTATAGATAATCTTTCGGAAACGATTTCGCAGATAAGCGTGCAGGATATGTATGCCGACGAAATTTACGGCTTCGGCGGCGAAAATGAGAGGCAGAATGAGTGGTTCAAAGTAGTCGGCCCCAACGAAACAGAAAGCGAAGGAACGATAAACTTCGATTCCGCATACCTTTACTACACGTTGCAGGACGGTAAGTATGTACTTGTAAACAGCGGCGACGACGATAAGACAAACGACGGCCGTTTGGACGAATTCGACAGCGCGTATACGTACTACACCCGCGGCAAGGCCAAGGGCATATGGTATCTGCTCCTCTACAGCGCCGAAGACGGCGGCGAAAAGAAGGAAATAGCCTACACGGTCAACAACATGGGCGATATGATGTCTGCCGCAGTAACAAATCTTAAAAATTCCACACTGAATGATTTCGCGGACGCTAAAGTTATAGAAAGCAACAATCTCAATTCGTATGTGCCTTTAAAAAAGGTAGAAGAAGGCGAAACCGAAGGCGTCATAGAGCTTTTTATCAGTGTTGGAAATACTAAAGTTTCTTTGGGTAAATTTGTCTGCAAACAAATTAAAGACTGCACTATCGATGAGATGCTTACCGCAGTGAATACGCTGCTAGGACTGCTTGAGCCCATTGCCTGATTTTTGCCGGTTTACAATCCTGCAAAAATAAGTTGACATTTTAAAAATATTAATGTATTATATTTAAGTATTTTGCGGCGGGCGCGTGTCCGCGCCCGCCGCTTTAAAATACCCGCGCGGCTGCGCGGCCACCTTGCGTAACGTAAGTGTTACGCCGAATAAGACCGGGAGGTGAATTTCATGAAAACTTACGAGATGCTCTACGTATTGGACAGCGCGCTCGCAGACGAAGCAAAAGATGCTTTCGAAGCGAAGTTTTCCGCTATCGTCGCAGACTTCAACGGTAAGGTCGTTTCCACCGACAAGTGGGGCGTGAAAAAGCTGGCTTATCCCATCAGGTATAAGACAGACGGCTATTACGTTTTGATGACCTTTGAAGCCGAAAGCGGCGTAGTCAAGGAACTTGACCGCGTTGCAGGACTCTCTGCCGAAGTTTTAAGAAGAGTTATTACCGTAAAGGCGTAAATCACAAGGGAAAAAGAAATGAACAGAGTATTTTTGATAGGCAACTTAACCCGCGATCCCGAACTCACCGAAACTTCTTCGGGCGTTGCTATCTGCCGCTTTTCGATAGCGGTAAATCGCAACTACACTTCGGGCGGCGAACGCCAGACCGATTTTTTCAACTGCACGGCATGGCGCGGGCTGGGCGAAAACGTTGCCAGATACGCTAAAAAGGGCAATAAGGTTGCGGTAATGGGCTCTGTAGAGCTTCGCAATTACGAAGACAGCCAGGGCGTAAGGCGCACGGCTGTGGATATAAGCTGCAGCGATGTGGAGTTCTTAACTCCCCGCGCGCAGGGCGGCGACAGCGGATACGAACCCGATGTTCCCCCCCAGCAGAGCGAAAAGCGCGCAAGCAAGCCCGCGCTGCAGTCCTTCGATGATGACGGCGACATTCCCTTTTAATGCGTTTGACCGACAGAATTTCAAGGAGAAAATATCATGGAAGATAAACCCGTAAAAAAGAGCTATAAAAAGGCACCCCGCAGAAAGGTTTGTGTCTTTTGCCAGGAAAAGGTAGAGGTTATCGACTATAAGGACGTCAACCGTTTAAAGAAGTTCGTAACCGAATCGGGCAAAATGCTCCCCCGCCGCATGAGCGGTACGTGCGCAAAGCACCAGAGGGAACTTTCCAAGGCTATCAAGCGCGCAAGAGTTGCCGCGCTCCTGCCTTTCAAGGGTGAGTAATTTTTTAATAGTTAAGCAGTCAAAAAAGCGAGCCTTCGGTCTCGCTTTTTTTGCGCGTTTTGCGCAAAATGCAGCGTTGTTTTTGCATTTAATGAATGCCGTCTTGAGCGGCCGCGCCTTTGCGCTTTATATTCATCTTGAGCGTCGGTCGAAAAGTACTTAAGTTTTTTGCGTGCGGTGCGTTTTAACCGAAAGTGCAAGAATGATGTTTGGCGAAGCACATTAATGTCATCTTGAGCATCGGTTGAAAAGTACCAAAGTTTTTATGTGCGGTGCGTTTTAACCGAAAGTGCAAAGAATGATGTTTGATAAAGCAACATATTACGTCATCTTGAGCAGCCGCACGGTTGTGCGGCGTCGTCGAAAGATCTCAAAGTTTGGGTAAGTTCGGGAGTATTATTTAATTAATGCCTTATTATTGACGGACTTTGAGATTTCTCCATTCCGCGCGCCGTAGGCGTGCTTCAGTCGAAATGACAAGAATGAGGGAAGTCGAAATGGCGGGAGGAAAGAGTGAAGTCGGAAATGTCGGGAAAAGGAATAGAAAATGGGCAAAATGACGGAACGGGTGATGTTTGGTAACCCTCGTATTATGTCATCTTGAGCAGCCGCACATTTGTGCGGCGTCGTCGAAAGATCTCAAAGTTTGGGTAAGTGCGGGAGTATTATTTAATTAATGCCATGTTGTAGGCTCCCCCGATCAAGGGGAGCTGTCTGCCACAGCCGCAGGCAAAGGCAGACTGAAGGGTTTATCCGCCAATGCGGCAGTATAATCAAACCCTTTCGGCTTGCTGTGCAAGCCACTTCCCCTTTGCAGGGGCAGCTTTAGTGTGGTGTGATTGTTTAAATAATGCCATGTTGTAACCGGGGTTTGAGATTTCTCCACTCGTTGCGCTTCAGTCGAAATGACAATAAATAGGGAAGTCGAAAGAACGGAAAAAAATATGGTCGAAATGACGGAGAAGAGAGGACATCGGACTTTGAGATTTCTCCATTCCGCGCGCCGTAGGCGTGCTTCAGTCGAAATGACAAGAATGAGGGAAGTCGAAATGGCGGGAGAAAAGGGTGAGTCGAAATGACAGAGAAGAGAGGACATCGAACTTTGAGATTTCTCCACTCGCTTCGCTCGGTCGAAATGACAGTAAGGGTGAAGTCGAAAAGACGGGGAAGAGAGGACATCGGACTTTGAGATTTCTCCGCTCGCTGTCGCTTGGTCGAAATGACAGGAAGGGGGAGTTGCCGGAATGTCAAAAAAGAGGGCGGAAGAATGACGGGGAGGGACGGGCGCATTTTTTCCTTAAACGGGTTGGCAAGCGGAGGAAAAAGTAGTATAATCTAATTATGAAAGAACAGCAGATGGGCAACGAAAAAATCTGGCGGCTGTGCATAAAGATGGGCATACCCTGCGTGATGGCGCAGGTGGTCAACCTGCTCTATAACATTGTAGACCGCATCTATATCGGCAATATGCCCGATATCGGCATTGCCGCGCTCGGCGGGCTGGGGCTGTGCTCGCCCATACTCACGCTCATTGCCGCGTTTTCGGCCTTTGTATCGGGCGGAGGCGCGCCCCTTGCAGCAAAGTCGCTCGGCGAAGGCAACGTTGACAGGGCCCGCCGCATTCTTAACAACGGCTTTGTGATGCTCGCCTTTTTCTCCGTCGTGCTGGGGCTCGCCGCGTTTATCTTTGCCGAACCGTTGCTCTACCTCATCGGCGCGGGCGACAGCAATTTCGGCTATGCCTACGATTATCTTACAATTTACCTCACGGGCACGCTCTTTGTGCAGCTTGCAACGGGTTTGAATACCTTCCTCACGGCGCAGGGCAGAAGCCTCATAGCAATGCTCTCCGTGATAATAGGCGCCGTCCTCAACATCGGGCTCGATCCTCTCTTCATCTTTACGTTCGGCATGGGAGTGAGCGGCGCGGCCCTCGCCACCGTAATAAGCCAGTTTGCAAGCGCGGCGTTTGTGGTTGGGGCGCTCCTCAATAAAAATCTCACCCTGCGCATCGATTTCAGACACATGAGGCCGGAGTTTAACATTATAGGGGCTATAATGTCCCTCGGCGTCGCCTCGTTCGTCATGTCCGCAACCGAATCGGTAATAGGGTTCGTGCTCAACGGCCAGCTCAAGCACTACGGCGATTTGACGGCTCACGGCGGCGATACATATGTCACCGTGCTCACCATTCTGCAGTCCTCGATGACTCTCATAACGACGCCCATTTCGGGCTTTACGCAGGGCGTTACCCCCATAATATCATTCAATTACGGCGCGCGCCACAGGAAGCGCCTCAAGCAGTGTTTCTTCTTCACCCTCGCCGTCTGCTTCGGCTGGTGCGCTCTTCTGGGCATACTAATGATGTCCGTGCCGCGCGTGTTCGGCGCGATATTCAACAGCGATCCCCTCATACTCGACCTCACGGCACAGTACATGCCCGTATTCGTGTTCGGAATGCTCGTGTTCGGCATACAGAGGGCGTGCCAGACTACGTTTGTGGCCGTCACGCAGGCCGTCATCAGCCTGTTTATTGCCATACTACGCAAGATAATCCTGCTTGTGCCGCTCGCATTCATCTTTCCCCTCTTTATGGGGGTTGGCGGCGTGTACCTTGCCGAAGGCGTGGCCGATACGACCGCGGCGCTAATCTGCGGAACGATATTTTTCTTCCGTTTCCGCACTATTTTAAGGAAAATAGACGATCCCGATGACGCGCCTCCCGCAGTAACATCCGGCGGCGCGGAAGGGGATTGAGCGGCATATATTGCGGCGTCAATGTGCATCGGCGTCCCTTATAACAGCGATAAGGCGCCCCGCGGAAGGGATCATATCCCTTCCGCGGGGCGCCTCTGTATTCATATGGCGTTCAGCCCGCGTCAGCGCTTTATTTCGTAATTCATGTTCATCAGGCCGAGTATGGATTCCTCGTCGTCGGTGATGTTGAAGTCGCCGTGCATGGTGTGTTTGATTACGGAGGAGGCGACGCCGAAGTTTACTATGTCCTCGGGAGCGAACTGCCTCATCATGGCGTAAATTATGCCGCTGGCGAATGCGTCGCCGCCGCCCACGCGGTCAAGTATGTTGAAGCGGAAGGTGCGGCTCTCATACGTCTCGCCGTCGTACCACAAAAAGGCCTTCAGGCTGTTCTCGCTGCCCGAGTGCACATATCTCACGTGTCTGCCTATGGCCTTGAAGTTGTAGCGTTTGGCGAGCTCGCGGAAAATTCTGTCCTGCTCCTTGTAGGAAGGATTCATCGAAAGCCCGTCCTTCATGTCTCTGCCGTCCGCCCCGGGCAGATTGATGGGCTCTATGCCGAAGAGCACGTCGATATACGGCAGGTAGGAGGTTATGCAGTCGCGCGCCTCCTGCCAGCCCCACAGCGCGGAGCGGTAGTTGCAGTCGAACGAAACGGTTATATTTAGCTCCTTTGCTGCCTTCAGCGCAAGCTCTATGAGTTCGCGGCAGTTGGGCGAGAGCGCGGGCGTTATGCCCGAAAGATGCAGCCAGTTGAATCCCTTCAGCTTGTCTTCCCAGTCTATCGTCTTGTAATCGAATTTGGCAAAGGCCGAATCCTTTCTGTCATACGTAACTTTGCTCGCCCTTACGCCGAACCCTTCCTCTAAAAAGTATATGCCCATTCTGTCGCCGTGCACGTATACGCAGGGCGAACAGTGAACGTCGTTGGAGCGTATATATCTTATCGCCGCCTTGCCTATGGATGAATCGGGCACAACGGTAAAGTACGAAGCGTCCACGCCCAGGTTGGCGAGCGAAACGGCTATATTGGCCTCCGCGCCGCCGTAAGTTATGTTGAACTGGTTGGCCATGCGTATCTTGTCGTTGTTGGGGGGCGAAAGCCTCAGCAAAAGTTCGCCCATGCTGATGAATTTAACGTCCTTGATGTTGTCCTTGTTTACCATTTTACCCCTCCGTAAAATATATTTCTGAATACATTATAACATCGCATTTTGATTTTGTACATAGCAAAGTCAAAAATAATACATATTTTTTTGGTTCGGATATTGATTTTTTTGCCGAAATGCGCTATTATATTGTCATGAAACTTAAAATTGACGTGCACTCTTCCGCCTATGACGAGGAGTACGGCGGCGAGCAGGTCATCTGCGCCGAGCGCGGGGAATACCTCCTCGACAACATCTTCCGCCTGCACTTTTTCAGGATAATAATAGACGACGTCATAGAAGGCGCCCTCTGTTTCCGCCTCATGGAGGGCGGGGAGGCGCATTACTTCGTGCTCGAACACGTCGGCGAGAGCGCAACATTTGAACGCCAGACTTCCATAGGCTGCGACGAATTTACCTTTACTCTCACGGGGGACTGATTTTATGAATATAGTATCTGTCGATCTCTGCACGCTTTCGGCAGGCGATATAGATTTTTCTCCGCTCAAAAGACTGGGCGAAGTGACCTTTTACGACGTGCTCGCCCCCGGCGGGCTTGCGGGTGCGGCGGCTCCGGCCGAAGCCCTGCTCGTAAACAAGGCAAGGGTGGATGCGGCGCTCATTTCCGCCTGCCCCAAACTCAGGTATGTGGGCACGTATGCCACGGGCTATAACAATATCGATTTAAAGGCCTGTTCGGACAGGGGCATAACGGTGTGCAACGTGCCAAATTATTCCACGCACGCCGTGGCGCAGCATGTCTTTGCTCTTCTCCTCATGTTCTGCGGCGCTACGGATAAGTATTCCGCATCTGTGGATAAGGGGGAGTGGAAGAGGGCCAAGACATTCTGTTACATGCCCTGGCCCACCACCGAACTCTACGGAAAGACCTTCGGCGTGTACGGCTACGGCAACATCGGCCGCGCCGTCGCGCACATCGCGCAGGCCTTCGGCATGAACGTCATAGTGTGCACGCGCACCCGTCCCGCCGATTGCCCCTTCGAGCTCGTCTCGCCCGTCGATATCTTCATTCGCAGCGACATATTGTCCCTTCATTGCCCCCTGACGGAGCAGACGGCGGGCATGATAAACGCCAACACTCTTTCGCTGATGAAGAAGAGCGCCATAATCGTAAATACGGCGCGCGGAGGGCTCATCGATGAGCTTGCATTGGCCAAGGCGCTCAATTCGGGGCGCATTGCGGGCGCGTGTCTCGACGTGCTTGCCGACGAACCCATGAAGAAGGACTGCCCGCTGTACAGAGCCGGGCACACCGTCATAACGCCCCATGTGGCGTGGATCCCGCGCGAAACGCGCCAGCGCCTGGTGGAGGCCGCGGCCGAAAATCTCCGCCGCTTTATCCTGGGACAGCCTGTAAATGTCGTAAATAAAGTGCCGTGATGCGTCGCGCAACGCGGCTCGTTACGGTCTGTATGCAGTGCGGCCGCCGCGGACATTTCCGCGGCGGCCGCACCTCTGTCCCGCAGGCGTACGGGCTCACTTTATATAGTAGATAAAATTAT
>CALVLX010000071.1 GCA_944341195.1 uncultured Clostridia bacterium | reverse complement strand
TAAGGAACGATATATTATGCTGAAAATTTTGCTTTCCAAGCTGAAAGAGGCGGTGACTTCGGTTGCGCCCGTGACAATAATAGTGCTCATTGTGGCGCTGACTCCCGCCGCCAACCTTACGGGAACGGAGACGGCGGCCTTTATCATTTCGGCGATAGGGCTGATAGCCGGCATTGCGCTGTTCAACCTGGGCGCCGACCTGGCCATGACTCCCATGGGCGAATATGTGGGCGCCGGACTGACCAAATCGAGAAAGATATGGCTGCTCGTTGCCGTGTGCTTTGTGATGGGACTGCTGATAACCATAGCCGAACCCGACCTTACGGTGCTTGCCAACCAGGTGAAGGACATCATGCCGGGCGGCGCGGAGACGGGTAGTATGCTGCTCATAATAACCGTGGGCGTAGGCGTGGGCATATTTTTGGTGGTCGCCGTGGTGAAGATACTCTTCCACAAAGACCTATCCATGCTGATAATGTTCTTCTACCTCATGCTCTTTGCCGTATGCGCGGTGATGGCCGAACAGGGAAAGTTTGAACTCATCCCCCTCTCCTTCGATTCGGGCGGCGTTACCACGGGCCCCATAACCGTGCCCTTTATAATGGCGCTGGGCGTGGGCATCGCAGCCACCGTGGGCGGCAGAAACGCAAACGAAAATTCATTCGGCCTGGTGGCGCTCTGCTCGGTGGGGCCTATAATCGCCGTGATGATGCTTTCGCTCGGCACGAGCGGCAATCTTTCGTACTACGATACATCCATATACGACATCGAACACGTGCTGGGCGGCGCGCTGGGGCAGATGATACTCACCAAGATGGGCGACGTGGCGCTTGCGCTGGGGCTGATAGTTGTATTCTTTGTCATACTGCAGCTTACCATATTAAAACTGCCTAGGCAGAAGCTCATTCAGATAGCCATAGGTATAGGCTACACCTATGTGGGGCTGGTAATATTCCTCACCTCCGTGGAGGCGGGATTTATGCCCATAGGCTTTAAAATAGGCACGGAACTGGCGAAATTCGGGCAACCCCTTTTGGCGGCGTTCGGATTTATACTCGGCCTGGTCGTCGTGCTGGCCGAACCGGCCGTGCACGTGCTGAACAAGCAGGTTGAAGAGATAACGGGCGGCGGCGTCAGGAAGCTGGAGATGATGATAGCCCTCTCGGTTGCCGTGGGCATATCCATATGCCTTTCGATAATAAGGGTGATATTCGGGTTTTCCATACTCTACTACCTCATACCCGGATACCTCATCTCGCTGGGGCTGTCCTTCTTTGTTCCCAGGATATACACGGCGATAGCCTTCGACTCGGGCGGGGTGGCGAGCGGGCCGCTGACTTCGAGCTTTATTCTGCCGCTGGTGGTAGGCGCGTGCGAGGCGACGGCGGGCAACGCCGATATATACAGCCTTGCATTCGGCGTGGTGGCAATGGTGGCAATGACGCCGCTCATCACCATACAGCTGCTGGGATTCAAGGCCGTTACGGCGCGCAAGGTGCGCGAAAACATAGCGATGAGGCGCATCATAGCCGCAGACGACGAACAGATAATTTACTTTAAACGAGGAGGCGCGCAATGACGGAAAAACCCGAAAAAACCAAAAAACTTACACTGCGGCGCAGGGGACGGGGCGAAAAGAGCGCGGGACAGGCCGCCGCGCGCGGCAACGTGGTTGCGACCAATCCCCTCAAACTGCTCGTGACCGTGGTAAACAGAAACAAGACGGAATTTTACGCCGACATGATACAGTCCTTCGACGTCAACCTTCAGACCGTGGTGCTCGCCAAAGGCACGGCAAACGCCAGCATGATGAGATACCTGGGACTGACCGACCTTGATAAGAGCGTAATACTTTCGGTCGTACAGCAGAACAGGCTTGCCGAAGCGCTCGACGCGCTGGATAAAAAATTCAGCACCGTAAAGGGCGGCAAGGGCATAGCCTTTACCATCCCCCTATCCAGCGTGATAGGCAAACTTCTGTTCGGATTTTTGAGCAACAACAGATCTGTAGTCAAGGAGGACAAGTGACATGGCCGCATACGAAGTTATTTTTTGCATAGTCAACGACGGTTTTTCCGACCTCGTAATGGACGCCGCCAGAGAGGCCGGCGCGCGGGGCGGCACCGTAATGCACGCCCGCGGCACGGCGAACAAGGAGGCCGAAAACTTCTTCGGCATAACCATTCAGCCCGAAAAGGAGATAGTAATGATACTCGTGCCCGCCCGGATAAAGGACGAAGTGCTGCGCGCACTCTACCGCAACGCGGGATTGAAGACCGAGGGGCAGGGCATAGCCTTTTCGATGGCGGTGGACGACGTTGTGGGACTGAGCGACGCCCCCCTACTCGCAGACGAGGGCGACAAGAGCGCGCAACAGGACGGCGGGGAATGAAGACGACCGCTGTAATCTGCGCCGCGGGACGGGGCGAAAGGGCGGGATTCAACAAAAACAAGCTGCTGGCCCCCCTCTGCGGCGCCCCCGCGCTGTACCACACGCTGAAGGCGTTTGACCTGAACTGCATAGACGAGGTGATAGTTGCCTGTTCGGCGGAGGATATGGCCGAAATAAGCGCGCTGTGCGCACCATTCGGATACACATGCGTGTTGGGCGGCGACAGCCGCACGCGCAGCGTGTACAACGCACTGAAGGAGTGCACGGGCGACATAGTGCTCATACACGACGGCGCGCGCCCCTATGTGACGAAAAAAATAATAGAGGACTGCATAGCCTGCGTCGGGAAGAACGGTTCGGGCATATGCGCCGTGCCAGTGACCGACACGATAGCCGAGGCGGAGAACGCAAAGATACGCGCCGTGCCTGACAGGAGCACACTCTTCTCCCTCCAGACTCCCCAGGGATTTATGAGAGAGGAGATCGCGGCGGCATACGAAAAGGCCGTGAACGACGGCAGGACATACACGGACGACAGCGCGGTATTCAGACAATATATAGGCAAGCCGACGCTGTGCGCCGGCAGCCGCAAAAACATCAAACTGACCTATGCGGACGACTTTGACGCGCCATATCCCGCCATCAACACGGCAAAAGGGCAGGCCGCGGGCATAGGCATAGACGTGCACGCATTCGGCGGAGAGCGCACTTACGTTACGCTGTGCGGCGTAAGGGTGCCGCACACGTGCGGGCTCATAGCGCACAGCGATGGCGACGTGCCCGTGCACGCGCTGATGGATGCGCTGCTTTCGGCGGCCGGACTCAAAGATATAGGCCACTACTTCCCCGACGGCGACAAAAAATACGCCGGCGCTGACAGCATGGAACTGTTGAAAAAGGTCATAACCCTGCTCGGCGAAAGGGGGCTGCGTCCCCTGAACATAGCCGTAACCATACGGTGCGAACGGCCTAAACTTTCACCATACATAGAGGAGATGAAGGCAAACATAGCCCGTGCCGCGGGCATCCCCGCGGAGCGCGCGGGCGTGAGCGCGGGGACATGCGAAAAGCTGGGGTTTGTAGGCGAGGGGCTGGGCATAGAGGCCGCGGCCGCCGTGCTCCTTGAAAAAATCGACTGAAAAAAGCCGCAACATATGTTGCGGCGAACGACTTTATTGAAGGGAATTTTTTAAAATAATGGCAAAAAACGGCACAATATTTGTATGCGCGGAATGCGGGGCGACCAGCCCGAGATGGCTGGGCAGATGCCCCGCCTGCGGAAAATTCAACACCATGGCCGAAGAGGCCGTGAAGGACGAAAAGCCCGCCGCGGCAAAGGCGCGCGGCGGGCTGTACTCCGCGCCGCGCGCACAGCGCCTGACAAGCGTTAAGTTTGAAAGATACGACAGGACGCCCTCGGGCATTTCGGAATTCGACACAGTGCTCGGGGGAGGGATAGTTTCGGGCTCGCTGGTGCTACTGGGAGGCGATCCAGGCATAGGCAAATCGACTCTGCTGACGCAGATTGCCGCCCACCTATCCCTTGAACACCGCGTTTTGTACTTTTCCGCCGAGGAGAGCTGTTCGCAGGTAAAGATGCGCGCCGAAAGACTGAACCTTGAAAGCGAAGATTTTTTGATAGTCAACGACACCTGCATAGACAACCTGGAGAGCGAGCTGGACGGCGTAGAATTTTGCATTATAGACTCCATTCAGGCCGTGTATACAGACGACCTGACCTCCTCCGCCGGCTCGGTGGGACAGGTTAGGGAGTGCGCCACCAAACTCATGCGCATAGCCAAGAGCCGCGGCATAACCTTTTTTGTAGTGGGACACGTGACAAAGGAGGGCGCGCTGGCCGGGCCCAAAGTGCTTGAACACATCATGGACACCGTGCTCTACTTTGAGGGCGAAAACCAGGAAAACTACCGCATACTGCGCGCCGTAAAGAACAGGTTCGGCAACGTTTCCGAAGTGGGCGTCTTTGAGATGACCGACCGCGGAATAATCGCCGTGACGGACTATTCGGGCATATTCCTTTCGGAGAGCCGCGGACAGGAGGCGGGCTGCGCCGTAACCCCCGCGCAGACGGGGAACAGGTGCATGAACGTGGAGATCCAGACGCTCATATCCAGAACGTCGTTCGGCCAGCCGAGGCGTATGCCGCTGGGCGTGGATTACAACAAGCTCGTTCTGCTGCTCGCCGTGCTGGAAAAGAGGTGCTCCCTCCCCTTCTGTTCCCACGACGTATACATAAACGTGATGGGCGGCATAAAACTGAACGAACCGGCCTGCGACCTAGCCCTGTGCGCCGCCCTGGCTTCGGCCCACAGGGACATACCCATAGACAAGTACACGGCGGTATTCGGCGAAGTGGGACTGACTGGCGAAGTGCGCGCCGTATCCTATGCCGAAAAGAGGGTGCAGGAATGCGTTAAGATGGGATTCAGGCGCGTGATACTACCGGCAAAGAACATGAAGTCCGTGGCAAAGTACGCCGACAGAATAAACATAGTGCCCGTGCTCTACGTAAATTCCATGATAAAGACGCTGTTCGGAAAGGGCGACGGGGGCGGAGAGACGCATTAAAATGTGAAAATATCCGTCCGCCGCTTGACGAATGGATTTTTGATGGTATAATATTAATTGAAGAGAGGCGCATCTTTTTCGCGCACGATAAGGAGGCACATGATGATTATAACCGTATCCAGACAATTCGGAAGCGGCGGCAGGGAGGTTGGAAAGCGCCTTGCCGACGAACTGGGGCTGACCTATTACGACAAGGAACTGGTGACGGAAATAGCCGAACATACCGATCTGAACGAAGGCTATGTCAATTCCGTTTTAGAAAACGGAGGGTTCCACAACTATGCGTTTACATTTGGCAGGAGTATGCCCTTTGTTTCGGCGACGCCCGCGCCCGTGACCGACGTTTTGGTGGCGCAGCAGAAAATAATAAAAGCTATAGCAAAAAAGGGCAACTGCCTGATAGTGGGGCGCTCGGCCGACGTAATACTCAAGGACATGCATCCCTTCAGAATATTCGTATATGCCGACAACGCAAGCAAGATAGCGCGCTGCCGCGCACGCGCGCCCGAAAACGAGCACTTTACCGACAAGCAGATGTTAAAGCAGTTCAAGGAGATAGACGGCGGCAGAAGAAAGCTGCACGAGCTTTTGGGCATCCACCGCTGGGGGGACAGAGCGGGCTACGACCTGATGATGAACACCACCAATATCGACATAAAGTCGGTAATCCCCGCCCTTGCGGAATACATCAGAAACGCGATGAAGCAATGACTTTTCCCTTTGCGGGCGTATGCCCGGGGAATTGCGGCAGGACAATACAGCCAAAATGCGGCGCGCCGACGGAAATTTTCCGCCGGCGCGCCGCCTGCTTTTGCCGCATTCAGCGATACATAACAATCAATACAGCTTAATGCAAAGATAAAGGCGGCGCGGCGAAATATACTTTCGCCGCGCCGCGTAAATTTATATGGCATTACTTCTTCTTTTTCTTCTTTTTCTTTTTGTCCTTGTCCTTATCCTTATCTTTATCCTTTTCCTTATCCTTTTTGGGCTTGCGCTCGACTACTTCCTCCTCGTCGTCGTAATAATAGTCGGGCACGCGCTTTACCGCGCGGGGAGCGGGCGAAGGCGAAACGCTGCGGAAGGGGGGAAGATCCGCAACCTGCACTTCCTCTTCCGCCACGGCGTTGACGTTGAAGT
>CALVLX010000070.1 GCA_944341195.1 uncultured Clostridia bacterium | reverse complement strand
GAAGGTCGTGGGTTCAAGTCCCGTCACCTCAACCAAAACGGAGACAAGGTTTTTAAACCTTGTCTCCGTTTTGGTTTGTCATTAAAAATTATGAGTGCAATTTTTTTCTCCGTTTGCGGCAGATGCGCGGCGGCTTTAAATCCGCGGCTTTCGATGCGCAAATACAGAGCCTCTGCATTATCCGGGTTACCGGTTGTAATAAATTTGTAAATTTTTAAAATAATTCCGCATTTGAGTTGCGGTATGTTTACAAAATATCATTTGTAATATATAATAGACGCATGTGGAGTTGGCAACTTATATTACAGGTCTTTCTGATCGGTGTTTCCCTTGCGATGGATGCGTTCGCCGTGTCTATCTGCGACGGTATGTGTTACCGCGATCTCGATAAACGAAAGGGGGGAGCCATTGCACTCACGTTCGGCGCATTTCAGATGGCAATGCCGCTGATCGGCTTTTTTATTGCGTTTGGTCTTTCCCGGATAATCGACGTAAATTTTATCGATACATACGACCACTGGGTGGCCTTTGTTCTGCTCGCCGTCATAGGCGGGAAGATGATCGTCGATTCTGCCCTAGAACTTCGCAAGCCCGCCGAGCAGCTTCAGCCCAAAAAATTCAGCGTCGCCGAAATGATTGTTCAGGGCGTGGCCACCAGCATCGACGCTCTCGCCGTCGGCATCAGTTTTATAGCCATGTACGAAGAGGGCATAACCGAAGTCACGGTATGGGGCTACACGGGCATAATAGGCGTCACAACGGTCATAATAGTTGCGGCGGGCGTCGTCATCGGTTCGCGCGTCGGCAAGCTGTTTGAACGCAAGGCGGGCGCGGCCCAGATAGTCGGCGGTCTTATCCTCATAGGAATAGGACTCAAGATTTTAATTGAGGGGCTCATTTAGAGCGCACAAAATTTCCTGAATAATCCTCTCGTTGCCGCGTTTAAAGATGTTTTCTTTGAGCGCGGCCTTTAATTGTTTATCGGCGATCAGCCGGTCTATTTCCTCTCCCAGTGCGGAGGGGGTGAGCATACTTTCGTGAAGCACGCGGCACAGTCCGCGCTTTAAAAAATAGTTTGCGTTGTCCGTCTGGTCGCCCCGGCTCGCGCCGTTTTCGAGCGGAATAAACAGGGTAGGTATTCTCAACGCAATCAGTTCCGCGGCGGCGTTGGCTCCGCACCGCGAAACGGCGTAATCGGCGCAGGCGTAAATTTCGCCCATATCTTCTGCATACTCTATCTGCTTGTATCCGTTGAGATTGGAATACACGGCGTTGCCTCTGCCGCAGATGTGCAGTACATTGTATTTTTTACAGATGTCCGAAATGCACGCGCGCAGACATTGGTTAATGGCCTTTGAACCGCTCCCGCCGCCGAACACGAGCACTGTGGGGCGGAGATCGACGCCGAATGCGCGCTTTGCCATTATTCTGTCCCTTCCGAAGAGTTCACGCCTGATAGGCGCTCCGGTGTATACGCCGTTTTTTAATTTTACGGCGGTGGAGGGGAATGAGGTAAGCACCCTTCTGCACTTGGGGGCAATCATCTTGTTTGCGAGCCCCAAACTTATGTCCGATTCGTGCGTCAGGACGGGAATACCCATCTTTGCTGCGGCCACTGCCGGCGGGTAGGAGGCGTATCCCCCCTTGCAGAACAGCAGGTCGGGTTTGACTTCCTTTAATATATCTTCGCACTGCTTTATGCTCCTGTGCACTTTTGCAGGTATGGAGAGGTTGCATATTATCTTTCCGCGCACCAGCTTTACGCCGTCGAATGTGTAAAAAGGCAGTCCCTTGCTTTTGCATATCTCGCTCTCTATTCCGCCGGTACCCATATAACAGAGCCCGAACGAGCCCTTGAGCTGGTCGCACAGAGCTATGTTGGGAATTACGTGACCTGCGCTTCCGCCGCCGCAAAACATGATCTTTTTCATAACATTATTATATTTCACCGGCGGCGTTATTATGAGGTCGGGGCATAAATTTGCAGCCGCGGACGCATCATGCGTCCGCGGCTGCGTTCGTAATAAAATCAGAGTATTGCGCTTATCGTTGTCTGCGTCAGGTTGCTTATATAGCGGCACAGCTGCTCTATGTCTAGGACGCTGTCTTTGTCGTTCGCCCAGAATATGTATGCGTCTATTATGCCGGACACCATGTAATTCAAGGCAATCTCAGTCCTCCTCACGTCGGCGTCTGGTCGGTTTTTCAACGTCGTTTCCAGCGCCATGGCCGTGAGCATACGCTTAATATTGCTTATTATATATACCGACGAAGTCGAACGCAGCATAAAGTTTTTGAATGCCGGGCTTTCGTCCAATTCGCCCGTCAGCGAGATGAGCATCTCATAGATGCTGTCGCGTATATTCGATATGTCGAATTTGGTGAAACACTGGCGCACCTTTTCGGAAAGTTCTCTCTCTATGTCGTCCAAAACTTCCTTCGCGTCGGCGTAGTGGAGGTAGAACGTGGAACGGTTTATAACCGCTCTTTCGGCAATGTCCGAAACGGTAATTTTATGCATGTCCTTGAGGAGCGTCAACTCCATAAACGCTGTCGTTATAGCCTTCTTTGTCTTGAGTACTCTCTTGTCCGTCGGCATGGTTATACCTCATATATTATTTATATGTATATTATACTACACGTCGCCTCTTAAATCAAATTAAATGTTGACATCGGAGGCAAATGCTGATAAAATATAAGTATGCAAGCCGTTTATATAGTAATGATAAGTGCGGCGGGACTGTTTGCGTTGTTGCTTTTGGCATATTTTATGAACGCCGACGCCGCAAAGAAGAATGCGAGACGCAAGAGCGAAGAGCTTGAAAAGGCCTATTCCGATAAAAATCTTGCCAAAATGGAGTATGACGTCGCCGTGTACGACGATGAGACGCGCAAACTGATGGATCGCTCGCGCAGCGAAGCCCAGGTTACGATAGACGACGTCATCGTGGATGAAAAAAAGTCCGCGGCGCCCTCTGCCGACGATGTTAAACCTTCCGCCGGCGAGATACTCTTTGGTAAAGTCGATGGCGAGGGAGTGGAAGAGATTACGGGCAATTTCAAGGGTGACGAAAAGTAATTTTTTCCCCGAAGTCTTTTTTTAAGCATACTAAACGCAATATGTTGTGGTTCAAGGTCTCGCATGTGCGTACATATAAAATGATGTGAAATTTTCACAAACATAATTTTTTTCACATCCATTTCACATTTTTACCCCTCCATATCGTTGACAAATTTAATATTTGCTTATATAATTATTTCGATTTCAAACAGTTAGAAATCGAAATAATTTTTTATTGCTGCGGGCGGCCGGCACTCTGTAAGGCCTACGCAGTCGGGTAACGGTACAATGGAAAACAAAAGGCTGTTCGGCGCAATATGCAGCGTACACAGGGCGCTCACCAGGCAAAACGATATCAATCTCTCTGCGCTCGGCATATCGTCCGTGCAGTTTCATACGCTCATCTTTATTCATATAAGAAGTATGCGCGGCATGAACACCTGCCAGCGCGACGTCGAAAGGGAGACGGGGCTGCGCCCATCGTCCGTTTCGGCCATGCTTGTCAATCTCGAGCGTGCGGGGTTTATCGAAAGGTCGTCCTCAACCGATGACGGGCGGACAAAGTTCATAACTCTCCTGCCCGCCGGTCTCGATATCTGTAAGCGCAACAAAAAAATCATGGAAAAGTGCGATGCGCGGATAGGCGAAGCCCTCACCGAAGAGGAGCAGGTTCAGCTCAAGGAGTTGCTCGTAAAGATACAGAACAGTCTGGAAAAATCTTAACAATTTTATCCCGTTATTTTTGGTTATAAAATTTTTTATTGGAGACATATATGATCAAAAAACTGCTCAAAAGCGTAAGGGAGTACAAGAAAGACTCCATCATCGTCCCCGTCCTCATGGCGGTGGAGGCGATAATGGAGATCGTAATACCCTTCCTTATGACCTTTATCGTAGGCGAACTGCAAATGGTTGCCGAGAACAAAAAGACGGAAGTCGATATGGGAGTCATCGGTATAGCGGCGTCGCTCATGATCGTGTGCGCCGTCATAGCGCTGATCGCCGGCTCGCTGGGCGCAAAGCTGGCCGCCAAGGCTTCGTGCGGGTTTGCGCATAACCTCAGGGAGGATATGTACAACAACCTGCAGTCTTTCTCCTTTGAAAACATCGATAACTACTCCACGGCGAGTCTCATCACGCGCATAACCACCGACGTAACGAACGTTCAAAACGCCTACCAGATGGCAATCAGAATGCTCGTGCGCGCGCCCATACTCTTTATCGCGTCCATAATAATGACTATAGTCATCGAACCCATAATGGCGCTCATCTTTGCCGGCGCGGCAATTATTCTGGGCGTTGTGGTGGCGTTCTGCATGTTCAGAGTCATTCCCTACTTCAGAACCATGTTCAAAAAGTACGATGCCCTCAACGCCGTCGTTCAGGAAGATCTCACCGCCATCAGGGTTGTAAAATCCTATGTCAGGGAGGACAGGGAGATATCCAAGATGAAGAAGGCCACGGGCGACGTGTATACATACTCCGTCAAGGCCGAAAGAATACTCACAATCATGATGCCCAGCGTCATGCTCGTAATGTTTATCGTAAACATCATAATTCTCACCATGGGCTCAAACATGTACGTCGGCAACATCGCCGGCAACATTCAGCCCAGCGAGCTGCAGACGCTCATCCAGTACTCCGCGCAGATACTTTCCGGCGTCATGATGGTCGCCATGTGCCTCAACTTCATAGCCCTCTCCAGAGGTTCTGCGGAGCGTATTGCTGAAGTTCTCGATGAAAAGACTACGCTTCCCAGGGCAAAGGAACAGATCACCGAAGTGAAGGACGGCTCCGTCGATTTCGAAGGCGTTGAATTCCGCTATTCGCAGAAGGCCGACGTCGCCGTGCTCAAGAACATCGATCTGCACATCGCCTCGGGCGAGACCATAGGCATAATAGGCGCCACGGGTTCGGGCAAGAGTTCGCTCGTCTCGCTCATTCCCAGACTCTACGATGTCTCCAAAGGCAGCGTAAAGGTGGGCGGGGTGGACGTGCGCAAGTACAACCTCGATGCTCTCCGCAATACAGTTGCAATGGTGTTGCAGAAGAACGTTCTCTTTTCGGGAACAATTGCCGAAAATCTCCGCTGGGGCGATGAAAACGCCACGGATGAACAGGTACGCGAAGCGGCCGTGCAGGCCTGCGCCGACGAATTCATTCAGAATCTTCCCGGCAAGTACGATTACGATCTCGGTCAGGGCGGCGTCAACGTCTCGAGCGGACAGAAGCAGAGGCTGTGCATAGCCCGCGCGCTTTTAAAGCATCCCAAGATAATAATTTTCGACGACTCCACTTCGGCCGTCGATACCAAGACGGATGCCACCATCCGCGAAAATTTAAGGAAGTACGCTCCCGAAACGACAAAGATTATCATCGCCCAGCGAGTCGCATCCGTGCAGGACGCCGATAAGATAATCGTGCTCGACGAGGGCAGGATATCGGGCATCGGCACGCATGAAGAACTGCTCGAAAGCAACGAAATTTACAGGGAAGTCTTCCAGTCCCAGGTAAAGGGAGGTGAGGAATAATGGCTGCTTTAAAGAAAAATAATGATTACGGCGGCGATCTCATAAAAACTTCCAGGGGGGCAAAGACTCCTATGAAGACGCTCGGAAGACTGCTCAAGTACTCCTTCCTGCGCAATAAGTTTGCCACCGTCTGTGTCTTCTTCTTCGTATGTATAGCTTCGGTGGCCAACGTCACGGCCGCATCCCGCGTGTCCATCATCACCACCGAGCTCATCGATCATCAGATGAACGCCGACATGAACTTGATATTCTCCAACATCATGATGATGGGCTGTATCTATGCGGCGGGCGCCATCTCGTCCTTTGCGTACAACCTCATAATGATGTACATTGCCCAGGGTACCCTCAAGAAGATGCGAGACGACATGTTTGCAACCATGCAGACGCTTCCCCTGCAATACTTCGATACCCACACGCACGGCGATCTGATGAGTCTCTACACCAATGACGTGGACACCATGCGCCAGCTGCTCACGCAGACCATACCCCAGCTCATCTCTTCGGTGCTCACTCTTCTGGCCGTGCTCGCATTCATGATAACCTACAGCGTAACGCTGTTGCTCGTCGTGTGCGTCGTGCTCGTCGGCATAATATTCGCAACAAAATATATCGGCGGCAGATCGGCCAAATACTACCTCGCCAACCAGAAGGCTTTGGGTGCGCTCAACGGCTACGTTGAAGAGATGACCGAAGGTCAGAAGGTTATAAAGGTGTTCTGCCACGAGCCCAACGCCCGCGCCGACTTCAAAAAGGTCAATGATGCCCTCAACGAGGCGGGCAGCGTGGCCAACGGCTACGCCTTCCTCATGGGGCCCGTAAACAACAACCTCGGCTATCTGCAGTACGTGCTCGTCGCGCTTGTCGGCGCACTCATCATGGCCTTCGCGGGAGAAGTCGGACTGCTTTCCATCTTCTGCAGCGTGGAAAAGGCCGACGTCGCCAACAGAATGGCCGTAATGGCGGGTATGCTGGTCTCCTATCTGATGTACACAAGGCAATTCAATATGCCCGTTCAGCAGGTTTCGCAGCAGTTCAGCGCCATCGTCATGGCTCTCGCCGGCGCCGAGCGCATATTCGAGATGATAGACACCACGCCTGAAGACGAGGGCGGCGACATAACTCTGACGCGCGGCGAATCGCCCGACGGCGGCTGGGCATGGAAGAAACCTCTGCCCGACGGCACGTTTGAATATGTTCCCCTCAGGGGCGACATCCGCTTCGAGAACGTTGTGTTCGGCTATACTCCCGAAAAAGTCATTCTTAAAAATATAACGCTCTATGCAAAACCCGGACAGAAGATAGCCTTTGTAGGCTCTACGGGCGCGGGCAAGACGACTATCACAAACCTCATCAACCGCTTCTACGATATCCAGTCCGGCACCATCACATACGACGGCATAAGCATAAGGGATATAAACAAGGCCGACCTTCGCCGTTCGCTGGGCGTAGTGCTCCAGGACACCCACCTGTTTACGGGCACGGTAATGGATAATATCCGTTACGGCAGGCTCGAGGCCACGGATGAGGAGTGCATAAAGGCGGCAAAACTCGCCAACGCCGACAGCTTTATAACCCACTTGCCCGAAGGCTATAACACCATGTTGAGCGGGGACGGCGCCAACCTTTCGCAGGGGCAGAGGCAGCTCCTCGCCATAGCGCGCGCCATGGTCTCCGAATGCCCCGTGCTCATCCTCGACGAGGCTACGTCCTCAATCGATACCCGCACGGAAAAACTTATCGAAGAGGGCATGGATAAACTCATGGAGGGCAGAACGGTATTCGTAATCGCTCACAGGCTGTCCACAGTAAGGAACAGCCACGCAATAATGGTGCTCGATCACGGCGTTATAATCGAACGCGGCAGCCATGAGCAGCTCATCGAACAGAGGGGTAAGTATTATCAGCTCTATACGGGCGCCTTTGAACTCGAATAATTTTAAAGATATATTTCTGCGCCCGGCGGCTGCGTCCGCCGGGCGCAGAATTTTGTAGATAAAGCGCATCGGCGCCCGCATGATAATTTAAGAAAAAAATATGCTAATTAATATTGCAAAAACGCGCGCCGTATGCTACAATATATCTTGGTTTAATATATATTCGTTATGGACGTGATAAGAGAAAAATTAAAACTGTTGCCCGATAATCCGGGTGTGTATATAATGCTCGATAAATACGGCAACGTCATCTATGTGGGCAAGGCGCGCGTCCTCAAAAACCGCGTCAGGCAGTATTTCCACAATACGCCCAAGCCGCTTAAAGTCATGCAGATGGTTTCAAACATTGCCGACTTCAATTACGTCATAACAAACAGCGAGATCGACGCGCTTGCTCTGGAAAACAACCTCATAAAGAAGTACAAGCCAAAGTACAACATTCTCCTAAAGGATGATAAAACATACCCCTATATAAAGGTTGACATGCGCGAAGAATTTCCGTCCTTCTATATCACCCGAAAGATAAAAAAGGACGGCTGCAGGTACTTCGGCCCGTTTATGGGCGGCATAAACTGCCGCGACATTCTGGAGACGGTTCAGCTTCTGTTCGGCGTCAGGCTGTGCCGCACGGCGATAACTTCCAGGCCAAAGCGCGAATGCCTCAATTATCACATAGGCAGGTGCGCCGCCCCGTGTGCACACAAGATAACGAGGGAAGAGTACGCGCAGAAGGTTGCGGAAGCACTCTCCTTTCTCGAAGGTAACTACAAGGGTGCGCAGGCCGTTCTGCAGGAAAAGATGCTTGCCGCCGCCGAGGCGGAGGCGTTTGAACTTGCAATAGACTATAAAAATAAAATTTCCATGCTCTCCAAGCTGGAGGCAAAGAGGATAACTTCCATAAACAAGGCCATCGATGCCGACGTCATCGCCTATGCCACCAACAATCTCTATTCTTCGGTAAGCGTGCTCATAACGCGCAAGGGCATAATGCAGGGCGCAAGTTCGTTTGCCCTCGATGAGGCGCATATGTCCGACGCCGAGGCGCTTACTTCCTTTATTACGCAGTACTATGCCTCGCATGAACCTCCTCCCGAACTCATTGTTCCGGAGTATTGCGAAAAACAGCTCGTTCTCAACTTCTTCAGGGAAAAGCTGGGCAAATGCATAGAAATAACTGCGGCAAAACAGGGCGTCAAGGCCGAACTTCTCAAAATGGCGGAGCGCAACGCGCATGACTACCTCGAAAAGTCGGTGGACAGGATAAAGCACCGCGACGACATGACTGTGAACGCCTGCAGAAGGCTTCAGGAGCTTTTGGGACTTTCTCGTTATCCCCGTAGGATGGAGTGCTACGACATATCCAACGTATCCGGCGTCGATAAGGTTGCCTCCATGGTTGTGTTTATCGACGGCGAAGCGGACAGAAACCAATACCGGCGCTTTAAGATCAAGACGGTGGAGGGCGCAAACGACTTTGCCTCCCTTCAGGAAGTTCTCCGCCGCCGGCTTTCAAAGCTGGGCACCGACGAGGAGGAGAGATTCCCCAAGCCCGATCTCGTCGTAATAGACGGCGGCAAGGGACAGCTTTCGGCCGTTGCGGAGATATTTTGCGACATGGGCGTAAGTGATATCGACCTCATTTCCATAGCCAAGCAGGAAGAGGAAATCTTCACCCTCTCTTCGTCCGAGGGCATAAAGATACCCCGCCGCGATTACTCCCTCCGCATGGTGCAGCGCATAAGGGACGAATCGCACAGATTTGCAATCACTTATTTCCGCAATCTACATTCAAAGAACATACTCAAGAGCGAACTCGAAAAGATAGAGGGCGTGGGCAAGCAGCGCAGGATCGCGCTCATGGAGCGCTATTCTTCGATAGATAAACTCATGTCCGCCGAGGCGGAGGACATCGCAAAGATCCCCGGCATAAGTTTAAAAGTCGCGCGCGCAATAAAGGATTATTTTTCAAATTGATATGGCTCAACTCAAGGCAAAGTTAATAGTTTCCGATTTTGACAATACATTGATAACTTCCGATCAGAAAGTTCTCCCGGAAGTGCGCGAAGCCATCTCGCGCTACGTCGCCGACGGCGGCGTGTTCGCCGTGTGCACGGGCAGAATACTTGCGGCTATCCTTCCCAGGGTGAGGGAATTGGGGCTGAAAGGTCTCGTAAGCGCCTGCCAGAGTTCGGTGATAGCCGATATTCAGACGGGTGAACTGCTTCGCGTCCGCGGACTCGCCCCCGGACAGGCCGCCGAAGTCTGCGCCGAGATAGAGAGGGCGGGACAGTCCGTAAACGTCTACAGCGGCGACAATTTTTATACGAGCATCCCGAAGGACAACGAATATCTCAAAATGTATGAAAGGATAATCGGCGTCAGGTCGCAGCATGTAGATATTCCGCTTTCCGAGTTCGTGCGTCAAAACTCAATAGTCTGCCAAAAGGTCGCCAGCCTGTGCCCCGCTTCGGAAAAGGATAATTTGTACAGGCGCCTTTTGGCAAAATTTAAAGGCAGGTATGATATAACCTGCAGCGCCGACGTGCTCGTCGAGGCTTCGCCTGTTGAAGATACAAAGGGTGCGGGACTCAAATTTCTTGCCGCGCATTACGGCATTGATATCGCCGACACCGTGGCTATAGGCGACAACCTCAACGATTTATCCATGATTGAGCAGGCGGGCATAGGCGTTGCGGTGGGCAACGCCGTGGACGAGCTGAAGAACAGGGCGGACTTTGTCGCCCTTTCCAACGACGAGGGCGGAGTCGCCCAGGTAATAAAAAAATTCGGGTACGGCGATGAGTGAGTTACTTGCGCCCGCCGGCGATATTTCATGCGCAAACGCCGCCATCGACGCGGGTGCGGATGCAATCTATCTGGGGCTTAAAAATTTTTCCGCGCGCGCTTCGGCCGGCAATTTCGGCGAAGAGGAGCTCGCCGCGCTGTGTGCGCGTGCCCATGTTCTGGGCGTAAGGGTGCACGCCGCGCTCAATACTCTCGTCAAACAGAGCGAGGTCAAAGATTTTGTCGGCGCTGTCATTGCGGCGCACAACGCGGGCGTCGATGCGGTGATAATACAGGATATATTCCTGGGCGCCTATTTAAAGCGCACCTATCCGCAGCTAACGCTTCATCTCTCCACCCAGGCGGGAGTTAACAATATTTACGGGGCGCGCCTCGCCGCGGACTACGGCTTTGAAAGGGTAATTCTCGCCAGGGAGACGCCCCTTTCGGAGATAGAAAGGATAGCAAAAATAATCGAGACGGAAGTATTCGTTCAGGGCGCGCTCTGCACGTGTTTTTCGGGACAATGCTATCTTTCGTCCTTTGCGGGCGGCAACAGCGGCAACCGCGGCAGATGCAAACAGCCCTGCCGCAAACTCTATTCCATCGACCGCGAAGGCTTCGGCGAACGCGCCTATGCGCTCTCGCTTTCCGATCTCTCCGTCGGCGGCGAAATTTCAAGACTGCTCGAAGCCGGCGTCTACTCGTTTAAAATCGAAGGGCGTATGCGCCGCCCCGAGTATGTTTCGGCCGCCGTGCGCTATTACAGAAATCTTCTGGACGGCCGTCCGGGCGAGGGCGATTTTTCCGCTCTCAAGCGCACGTACAACAGGGGCAACTACACGTCCGGGCTGGCCTTCGGACAGGACAGAACATTTATCTCCCGCGCCGTCCAGGGGCATATAGGCGAATATTGCGGCGTCGTCCGCGTTGCGGACGGCAGATATCTCTGCACTTCCTCGCAAAAGTGCGGCGAAGGCGACGGATTCAAGGTGCTCCGCGGCGGAAGGGAAGTCGGCGGAGCCGTATACGCGGGCGGGGCAAAGGGAGGTTTTTATATCTCCTCCGCATCGCGGCTCATGAACGGCGACAAGGTCTTCATCACCACCGATGTCAGCCTCAATGAAAGTCTTCTTAAAGATCATAAACTGAAAAAAATAAATGTCTCCGTTACTGTGGAGGAGGGCAAAAGTCTCTCCGCCGTCGTTGACGGGGAGGAATATCGCGGCGAGTACGTCCCCTCGGCGGCACGCACGCGCGCCGTTGAAGAGACGGATATAGTGAGATGTTTCGATAAAGTCGATTGCTTTCCGTTTGAACCGGTATACGGCGACATAATAACCGACGGCAAATGTTTTGTGCCGGCTTCGGCGCTCAACGCCTTCCGCAGAGATGTATATTCGAGACACTTTGAAAGGCTTGCCGACAACCGCCGCCCGAAGATACGGAATATCAAACCCCTTCCCGAGGCAGAGCCGCCGTGCAGGAACGATCTCAAGGCCGTCATTGCACGCGATCTCGGCGGGGTGGAGGCCGATATAGGCATTTTAAAGCCGGATGACTATTCCGAAGTCAACGTTGACGGCCTTTCGTCTTTCGCAGGAAAAAAATATCTGTTTTTGCCCCCCTTCATGAACGGTGAGGCGCTTGAAGAAGTAAAGAGCATTCTGGACTTTTTCGACGGCATTTACTGCGACGGCTATTGGAGCATAGAATTTTGCAGGCAGACGGGCAAGGAGCTGTTTGCAGGCTGCGGATTCAATCTGTCGAACGGCCTGTCGCTTTCCCAGTTTCAGGCGGAGTATGCCGCGCTGTCCAAGGAACTCACATTTGCCGAAGCCTCCCCGCTTGCCGGGCGCAACACCTTTTATCTTTCCGCAGGCGACATAAAGGTTATGGATCTCATTTACTGCCCCTTCGGCAGAACGTGCAAGACATGTGACAGGCGCAATGTATACACTCTTACCGACGAGGGTGGCAGAGCTTTCCCCATGCGCAGATATGTCTGCGGCGGCAGATGCGCCTTTGAACTGTACAACTGCGTGCCGTTAGTCGCTCCGCAAAACTTTACGGGGACGCTTGCCGACTGTACGCTGTGCGATGCGGCCGCCGTAGCCCCCGTTGCCGGGGAGGGCGGCAAACTCAAAGATTATTTTAAAAATTACACTTCGGGACACAGCAAAAATCCCGTGCTATAAGTTGTTGTTTTATCATGGATGAAAAAAGTTTAACCGGGCTCGAACTCAATAAAGTGCTTGCCGCCTGTGCGGAATATGCCTGTCTGGATGGCACAAAGCGCATCTTTTACGATATGAAGCCCTCCGCGGACTTAACCGAAGTCAGGGAGATGCTGGCAAGGACGGCCGAAGCCGTCGAACTGCTCTTCAGGCACGGAGTGGGCGGAATAGAGCCCTTTCCGCAGGTGGAAGACCTCATCGTGCGCGCGTCCAAGCGCTCGGCGCTCTCCTGCGCCGAGTTGAGGCAGGTCTGCGGCCTTCTTCGTTCGGCCCGCCTCGCCTATACCTCGATCAACGGCATAAACGACGGCGGAATTGTCCTCCTGAAGGGTGACAGCGCCCGAATCTACTACGATAAAAACCTGGAGGACGATATCTCCGAAAAGATAATTTCGGACGACGATGTCTCCGATCACGCCAGCCCGGCTCTCCATTCCATCCGTTCAAAGATAAAGAGCCTCAACGAGCGCATACGTTCAAAACTTTCGGAATACGTCTCAGGCGACACTTCAAAATTTCTGCAGGACGGCATAGTCACTATGCGCGGCGACAGGTATGTCATCCCCGTAAAGGCCGAGTACCGTTCTCGCGTAAAGGGACTTGTGCACGACCGCTCGCAGTCGGGTGCAACGTTCTTTATCGAACCGGAGTACGTTCTCGAACTCAACAACGAGCTTGTAGCTCTTCAGATAGATGAAAAGGAGGAGGTCGAGCGCATTTTAAAGTCGCTCTCCGTCCGCATAGGGGATATGTCCGAAAAACTCATCACGGACATGACCGTCCTCGCGGAGATTGAAAGTTTTTACGCCCGCGCCATGTATTCCTATGCCAACAGGTGCGTGCAGCCGAACGTGAACAAGCGCGGCTATATAAATATAATAAAGGGCAGACATCCCCTCATCGATAAAAATAAGGTCGTTCCCGTCTCCATAGAATTGGGTGAAAGCTACAACTTCCTCTTAATCAGCGGCGCAAATACCGGCGGCAAGACGGTAACGCTCAAAATGTGCGGCCTGTTCTGCCTCATGGCGGCCTGCGGCCTTTTCGTGCCTGCGGCCGAGGGGACTTCCGTCTGCATCTTCGAAGATATCTACTGTGACGTGGGCGACAGCCAGAGCATAGAAGAGAGCCTTTCAACATTTTCAAGCCATATCACTGCGGTGATAGAGATGTGCAAAAGGGCGTCGTCCGGTTCGCTGGTGCTCATTGACGAGTTGGGCGGCGGCACAAATCCGGACGAAGGTCAGGCCCTCGCAAAGGCGGTGGTCGCACATCTCCTCAATGCGGGATGCCGCGGCATAGTCACTACGCATTTCACACCCTTAAAGGAGTTCGCCTACACCGTGGACGGCATAGAGAATGCCTCGATGGAGTTTGACGCATCCACGCTGAAGCCGCTGTATTCGATTAAAATAGGACTCCCCGGAGCCAGCAACGCACTGGCCATCTGTCGCCGTCTCGGCATGGATGAAGAAATCTTAAAGAGCGCCGTGTCCTATCTTTCGGAGGGCGGCAGGGCATTTGAAAATATTGTCCGCCGCGCCGAAGAGAGCCGTGTGGAGGCCGATAAAAAACTTGAGGAGGCGAATGCTCTGCAGGCCGAACTCAAGGGCAGGCTGGCCGAAGTCAACCGCAGGATAGACGATCTCAATAAACAGCGCGAAAAACTCACCGCAAACGCCCGCGCCGAAAGCCGCAGGATAATAAACGAGCGCACCGCCGAGGCCGAAGAGCTCCTCGATGAGATGGAAGAGCTCTTCAAAAAGGAAGAACTAACCCAGGGCGATCTCATAAAGGCGCGCACGCTCAAAAATAAGTTAAAGAATTCCGCCTACGGCTCCGAAGAGAGCGAAGAGCGCGTAAACGAGTACGAACAGGCCACGCCGGAAAATCTCAGGGCGGGGGACAGCGTGTACTTTGCAAAGCTGCAGTCCGTCGGACAGGTTGTCTCAGTAAATGCCGCAAAGAAGGAGGCCGAAATACTCTGCGGCAGCATCAGGACGCGCTGCAAAATTTCAGATCTGAACAGGATCAACAGCGCCCGGTCAAAGCCTGTAAAGCGCGAAATACGCATCAAAAAGAGCGGCGCATTTTCACCCTCAAAGCCGATGCTGGAAATCAACCTCCTCGGAATGACCGTTCCCGAGGCCCTCTATGAGGTGGATAATTTTATAGACAGGGCCGTCCTGGACAATCTCGAAGAGATAAAAGTAATCCACGGCGTGGGAACGGGCAAACTGCGCGAAGCCATAGCCGCACACCTCAAGGGGCATAAAAACGTAAAAAGTTTCCGCCTCGGCAGGTACGGCGAAGGCGAAACGGGCGTAACGATAATTACGTTAAAGTAACCGCCGTTCAAGATAATTGGCAAAATTCGTCCGCCTCCTAAATAAAATATTAATAGTTATTTTAATTAGGGGTAAACTTATCTTGAAAAACAAACTCATTGCCGTAGT
>CALVLX010000069.1 GCA_944341195.1 uncultured Clostridia bacterium | reverse complement strand
CAGGTGCTCTCGGATATAACCTTCAACCCCACCGCCAAGCTCGAAACGGCCCAGGTTGAGACGAGAAAGATGACATATTCTTATACCGACGGCGAGTTCTACTATTTCATGGATCCTGATTCCTTTGAAATGATCACTCTCAACCTCGATCAGGTAGAGGACGCCCTCAAATAGATCAAGGAAAACGACACCGTAACGATAAAATTCCTCTACGGCAACGCATTCTCCGTAGAGCCCGAAAACTTTGTCGAACTCAAGATAATCGAATGTGAGCCCGGCGTCAGGGGCAACACGGCCACAAACGCCATGAAGAACGCCAAGGTCGAAACGGGCGCAACCATTCAGGTGCCCATGTTCATCGAAGAGGGCGAAGTCATCCGCATCGATACCCGCAGCGGCGAGTACATGTCCCGCGTCGGCAAGTAATCGCAGCCTTCGATGTGCGGCACAGCGTCGCGCGGCAAAAGCTATGGTACGGCAAAAATGAAGGCTGTCATTCAGCGCGTAGGGCGCACTTCGCTCTCCGTAGACGGGGAGCTTATATCTCAAATCCCGTTTGGTCTTGCCGTCTATCTCGGCATAAAATCGGGCGACGACGAGTGCCTCTGCCCCGCAATGGCGGGCAAAATATCCCGTCTGCGCATATTTGAAGACGGGGCGGGCAAGATGAATCTCTCCGTGCGCGACGCGGGCGGCGAAGTTCTCCTGATTTCACAGTTTACGCTTTACGGCGACTGTTCCCACGGCAACAGGCCTAGTTTTACGCTTGCCGAGCGCCCCGAACGCGCAAATGCGCTCTATCTCAAGGTGGCGGAAGAACTTAAAAACCTCGGCATCACCGTCAAAACGGGCGTATTCGGCGCCGATATGAAGATAGAACAGTTCAACGACGGCCCCGTAACCATAATCTACGAAATCTGAATTTTAAAAAACTCAAGCGGGCGCGGCTGGTATGCCGCGCCCGCTTTGAATGTCATTGTCCGTCTTCCGCCCGTCTTGCTCTGCGGCAAATGCGCAGCAGTTTGCGCCCCGCAAAGAATACCCCTATGCTTGCAGCAATTAAAATTGCAAGGGCGATGCCTGCGCCGATTAATGCACGGTCAATCGTCCAGAATGAATCAATGCCGGGGTAAAAGGGGCCGGGGATGCGTCACCAAAAAATCAGGGCCGTTGCCGAGTGCCCGAAGACAAGTGCGCCCAATGCTATGATGAATATATACAGCATGAGCAACAATGTCAATAGTATAATTTTAAATGCCTTCATTTGGTATAACCTTATTTAAGCCTTTTTCTTAATTCTATCACACAATTATGTTCTTGTTAATAGCCATTTATGGCGAAGCAATATGTAAAAATAGTATAGTATGCTTATTTATGCACGGATTATTTTCCGTTTTCCGGGATAACCACGCGTTATTACGTGCCGCCCGAAGAATATGCGCGGCAAAATTTTTTGCGTGTTTTTGCGCGGAAACACTTTAATATGTTCCGGCGGTGTGGTATAATACGAATGTAGGGGAAATCTGTCACAAAATGATGAACCTTCCGCACGGAGGAAGGGTAAATTTTTGCGGTATATGAAGATTACTTTTCTTGGAACGGGCGCGGCGGAAGGCGTGCCCGCAATGTTCTGTTCGTGCGATTTTTGTAATGCAGTCCGCAGGGCGGGAAGGGATGAAGTGCGCACGCGCACACAGATATTGATAGATAGCGACATGCTTATAGACTTTCCCCCCGAAGCCTATTATCACTCGTTCGCCATGGGTGTCGATCTGTCGTTCGTCAGGGCGCTGCTTGTCACCCATTCGCACATGGATCACTTCTACGCCCACGATTTCATTCTCCGCGGCTACAAATATGCCCGTCTTTCGGAGGACGTCTTAAAAATTTACGGCAATAAAGAGGTGCAAAAGGTCTTTTCGGAGTGTACGGCAAGGGAGATGAAGCCCCAGGTCTCTACTCACATTTCGTTCAACGAAATAAAACCTTTTTCGGTCTTTGAAACATGCGGTTACACAGTCATCGCCATCCCCGCCGAACATACCAAAACGGAGGATGCCCTCCTCTATTACGTTGAGCGCGGGGGGAGGGGATATCTTCATCTCCACGATACCGGCAACGTCAGCGACGAGGCAATTGATTTCCTTGCCAAAAATGGCGCCCGCGCGCAGGCTGCGGCCTACGACTGCACCTTCGGCGGCCTCCGCGGCAACTTTACCGCGCGGCATATGGGGGTGGAGGACGTCGCCGTCATACGCGATAAGCTGCTCTTGGCGGGAGTTATCGGGGAGTCGTCCAAAAATATAATAACGCACTTTTCGCACAACTGCCGGCCGTTCAAAGGTGATATGGCCGCGCTGGCCGCAAAGTACGGCATGTTGGCCGCATACGACGGCTTTACGGTGGAGATATGATAAAATTTTTTGCGCATCTCAATACAATCACCCGCCACCGGCACAAGGTAATGCGGCTGTGTTTTAAACTGGGCCTGTACCGGCAGGGACTGACGCACGATCTCTCCAAATATTCCCCCGCCGAATTTATTCCGGGCGTTAAGTATTTTCAGGGCAACCGCAGCCCCCAGGCAAGGGAGCGCGAAATTTTCGGCTATTCCGCCGCGTGGCTGCACCACAAGGGCAGGAATAAACACCACTTTGAATATTGGGCGGAGGCCTCGTGCAGCGCATTCATCTTTATCCGTATGCCCGCAAAATATTTCGGCGAAATGGTGTGCGACCGCATCGCCGCAAGCAAAATATATATGGGTGATAATTACGACGACGGCAAGCCGCTGGAATATTTTAACAAAAACACTCATCTCGACGGCATGAACGAACAAACGCGCCGCGATTTACAGTATTTTTTAACAATGCTCTCCGAACACGGCGAAGATTACATGTTCTGCCGCCTCAGGCAATTTATAAGGGAGAGAATGCGTGAGGAAAGAGAGGCAAAAAAGCTCAATAAAGGCAAATAAAAACAGGCCGCATTGGCCTGTTTTCATTTCATTTCGTTCTTGCAAGATTCACGTTGTCCTTTGTTCTTTCCCGCAGTTCTCTTACGGGATGTTCGCTGTCCTGATAGCGGTAATCTTTGCCAAGTTTTTCTATTGCTTTTGCAATTACGAGATGTGCCGGATCGCGTTCGGGATCGCCCATATATTTCTGATAGTCAAAATATCTGTGGCCGTCGGTTATGCGCTTTATATCCCTGTAATCCATTCCGCCGCCCGTGTTGTCGGCGGTAAGCGTCACTGTGCTGCCCAGTACCTTTCTGATATAGTCCTTATTGCTGCCCAGCTTTAAGAGTCTGGGGAATTCGCCGTTGCCCACGCATTTTTCGTAGGATGTGTTTTCATACTTTTTGAGCAGTCTTGCCGCCGTCTTGAGGTGGCAGACTTCCATCTTAAAGTGCTCTTCCCATATCTTCTTTATCAATTCGTCGCTCTCGTCCTCAAATGCCGAATAGTACAGCCAGCATTCGCAGTATTCATGCAGCACCCACTGTTCCAGCCATGTCATTGTGGGATCTTTCAGACTCTCGTATTGTGTAACGTGGGCTTCTTCGATCATGGCTATCTCGGCGTAAAGTTTGCGCCCCAGGTCGTTTTTATACCACTGCGCTATATTCATGTAGTAGTTCATGGTCTGCTGTTCGGCGGCAGTGATGGTGGAGGCGACAAGTTTTGTGTACAGGTCGGCCTGCTCCGCATTCATATGCGGCTTGAGGTCGTCGGCCGGGTGGCGGTGTTCGGCAATGGTGGGGCGCCCGGGCATTATCTCCGTCATCTTGCCAACCAAGGTATCGGCCTCCATGCCCTTGTCCGTCTTTAAGAGGTTTGCATAGCGGTAAAGGTGGTCAAAGTCCTCCAAAAGGGCAAAGTTCAGGGCCTTTATATTGTTTTCGTCCCTTTCGTTGCGGGCAAGTTCGGCCGTAAGGTCTACGGCCAGCTGCTCATAACCTATTGTAGTTTCAAGTATGCTCTCGTTGATTGGCTTTAAACAACTTATGCGCTTCTGCTGTTGCTGTTCCTGTCTGCGCACCGTGGCAAGGGCCGTCAGGATTTCTTCGTTGTCGCAATGGCGGGCAAACTGGTGCATGAACCACGCGCTTTCAAATTCGGTGCCGTTCATTAGTATTACGCGGGTTTTCGTATAGGGCGATGTGCGCTCCTTGTTGTAGCTCTTCGGATACATTTTTTTCATGGGTATAAAATTTCTGTCAAGCGTTCTGCATTTTTCGTTGAAAGGGTTCATATAAATATCTCCTTAAAACTATTTGTTGCCATAAAAATTTTTATTTAAACATGCAATTCCGCTTTTCTTTTTTATTCAATTGTGGTATATTAAATAAGTAAACATCCAAAAGATGATGTGCAGGCGTCGCCTATCGGTATGGCGTCAGCTTCCCAAGCTGATTTCGGCGGGTTCGACTCCCGTCGCCTGCTCCATGTTTCGTGGATAAAAATGCTGTCCACGGCAAAAACCTCGGAAAACATATCGTTTTTCGAGGTTTTTTGCTGTTTTTCGGGCAAAAACGGTACTTTTACGCACCCTCAAAACAGGTTTCGATTTTGTGCTGTCTTTTGACCGTTTTATATACCGGGCGGGAATAAAACGAACCCGATTTAAAGCGGGCATATCGCCCCATCTACTGCGTTAAACCCCTTGGCAATAGGAGGCGCTATTGCCTGCGGGCTTTGCATTGTATCTAAAGAGATCTGCCCGCTTTAAATTGTTGCACACCCTTAAATAGCGTATTTTGGGATAAATTGGCGTGATGACGAAGCAGCAATGCCCACTCGCATTGCAATGAGGAAGAGCGACAAGGTGCACAAAAGCCGCATTTAAGGGCGGGGTCGTATTACTCCCGTCCGGTATTACGAACAGGACTTGAACCCTGCGATTTTTTTGGCGACCAATTTTTTTGCTTTAAAACCTATTAAATATCGTTGACAGAATGGAATAACGGTGTTATAATAACATTGTTATTAAACGAAACGGGACAGAGCATGAAAGTAAAGGACGAAAGCATCAACGCAAAACTTTTGGAGTGCGCCAAGGCGGAGTTCATGGAAAAGGGCTTTGCGGACGCTTCCATGCGCACGAGCGCGGAACGCGCGGGCGTTACTACGGGAATGCTTTACAGTCGCTTCGCGGATAAGGACGAAATGTTTCGCAGCATAGTGGGTGAGGGGGCTGAAAAACTGTACGCCTATTTTTCTGACGTGCAGGAA
>CALVLX010000068.1 GCA_944341195.1 uncultured Clostridia bacterium | reverse complement strand
AGGAAACCCTGTCCTCGCCGAGTCCCATTGCGGTGAGCACGGGCGAGGGTGCGGACGCGCCCGAAGAACAGGCCGCGCCGGCAGAGGCGGCCACACCGTTCAGATCGAGCAGAAAGACGATATTTTGCCCTTCGCAGCCCAAAAAGCTGATGTTGGAGTGCGAAGGCAGCCTCTCTGCCTGCCCGCCGTTAACATACGCGTCCCCGACGGACGAGAGCACTCGCTCTTCAAACATATCGCGCAGGGAGGCGACATATGCGTTGTCACGCTCCGCGCGCGAATGCGAGAGTTCAAACGCCTCTGCCATGCCGACTATGAGGGGAGTTGCCGTTGTGCCGCCGCGCAGCCCCCTTTCCTGATGGCCGCCGGAGATATGCCGCATACACTTTACGCCCCTTTTGAGGACGGCACAGCCCACCCCCTTGGGGCCGTAAAACTTGTGTGCGGAAAAGGCGTAGCCATCCGCGGGGAAGGACGAAAGGGGCAGCACGCCAGCAGACTGGACGCAGTCGCACCAAAGGTATGCCCCCGCCTCCTTTACGGCCTCGTATATATCGGCAACGGGCTGTATGACGCCCGTTTCGTTATTTGCCGACATCACGGCCACCAGCGTTGTATCCGCACGCACGGCCGAGGCGACGGCGCGGGGCGAAATTACTCCGTTGCCGTCGGGGGAGACAAAGGTGACTTCGAACCCGAGCGATTGCAAATCCATGGCGCTCCCGGTTACGGCGGGGTGCTCTATTGCGGAGACGACAATGTGCCTGCCCCTTTCGGCATTTGCAAGGGCGATGCCCTTTATGCCCAGGTTATCGGCCTCGCTTCCGCTGCCCGTAAAATACAGTTCGCCCGCGGATATGCCTGCGACAGCGGCTATTTTATCGCGCGCGGCGGTGACGGCGTTTGCCGCTTCGCGCCCGAACGAATGCTGCGAAGAGGCGTTGCCGAAAATTTCCTTGAAGTATGGAATCATGCAATTGAATACGCCGCCGTCGAGCGGAGTCGTGGCGGCGCAATCGAGATAAATTTTACTTTGTGACGGCATCGTATATAGTCCTCAGATGGTTTAAACGTGTGTTGGCGGCCACATATTCGCGCCCCAACTGCGTGCAGGAATTATCCTTGTTCATGCGCACCCTGCGCGCCGTGATGCTCAACGCGCGCCCCGCAACGAGGCAGACGACAAAGAGCGCCAGAGTGACCGCAGTAAATACGAGGGTATATATTACAAAGGTATCCGTTCTGTCCCCCTCTATGCCGACGGCGAAATATATGGCCGCGGCCAGCGAGGCGATAAAGAGCGCAACCGCCGGGAAGAAGAATATGAGCGACTTTTTGTTATCGGCATCAAAGCGCACGGCGCGCGCCGCCTTGCCCTCCTCGTTGCGGCGGTCGAGCTCTTCCACCTCGCGTTGGAGGGAGGATATCATGCCTTTAAGCTCCTCCGCACCGCGTTCGCCGAGATTTTTTTTCTGCTCCGGAGTGCAATACGCCGCCACATCCCTTGCCGCGGCGGCCGCATCGGGCAGGGCGCCCTGCGAATATTCGGTGAACCCCCTGGTGTAGGCGTAAAGTTCCAGCGCGGCGATTTCGCCGTCGCGCGGCAGTATCTCCTTGGCCTGCGAAAGGAATTCAAGCGCGGTGGAGTATCTGTTGTTTACCATCTCCTCCCTCGCGCGGGCCAGGATATCCCCGACTACGCGCTCCTCTTCGACGGCGTCGAAGCGTTCATCTTCGCCCTGCGGCTGCTCTTCGAGAGCCGGCACGGGTGCGGGCTCCTCCTGCACGATAACCAGTTCCTCTTCGCCGTCTTCGTTTATGCGGAAAGAATATTTTTTGTCCTTTTCGATATCGTCGTCGATAAGTCTCTCTTCTGCCATGTCAGATGTACCTCGGTGGAATAATCGTTTGTGCCTTCGTAAGTTTAAAGGCGCCGCCGTATCTTGCCAAAGCGCCGTCGCGCGCATCCCTTTCCGAAAAGAGGGCGTACACGCCGCTCCCCGAACCGGTCATGTTTACGCCGTCGGCGCACAGAGCGGAAAATGCGTCCGACGCTTCGCGCACGGCGGGATTTATAACGACGGCCGCGGGATAGAGCCCGTTTGAAAGACTGCCCCCCACTTTTTCAAATTGCCCCGCACATATGGCCGAATAAACGGCGTTGGAGGTGTGCCTCTTTTCGGGATAGACATCGGAGAGGGCATAGCATCTGCCCGTGGGCACGCCGCCTTCCGGCACGGCCAGGAGGAGATAAAAAGTTTTGCCGCACTCCACGGGGCACACCCTCTCCCCCCTGCCCGTGATGCGGGCAAACCCGCCGCGGAGCATGTAGCCGCAGTCGCTTCCTATGTCGTCCGCGATGCGTTTTATAACGTCGTATTCGGCGCCGTACATGGCGGAGAGGGCGTTGAGCACGCCTGCCACGTCTGCGGAGGAGCCGCCCAGCCCCGCGCCGACGGGGATATTTTTTCTTACGAATATATCCGCGCCCTGCGTTTTATACTGCCGCCCGAAGGCTTCGGCCGCCTTCAGGGCGTTGTTTGATTGAGGGGGAATGGCCTCGCTGCCCTGCCCCGACATGTGCACGGAGAACAACCCGTCCTCCCTGCGCTTCAGCTCAATTTCGTCAAAGACGTCTATGGAGGCGACGACGCTGTCTATGGCGTGGTAGCCGCCGCGCGCGCCGGTGATATCCAGAGTGAGATTAATTTTGGCAAACGCCCTGACGCAGATGCTGTTCATACCGTAATTATACCACATTGCGCCGGCATATACAAGATTTTTTTACATAAATTATTGTGCCGCGCCCGGCGGGCGCGGCACAACGGTGCAAAAGGCAATTAAATTTATGTATACCTGACTAAAATAGGACACCCCCTTTTAGGGCATGGTTGCATTACCCCGTCCGGTACGGCGCGGCCGCGCCTATTTTTTGCGGTAGATGAGCACCCTCTCCCCTCCCGTGAGGGGATACTTGAGTCCGGGATTGGCTGAGGCGACGTCCTCGGGCGGGCAGACGAGTTTGTGCGCCGCATCCCACAAGCTGTCGCCCGCCGCGGGAATGAGCACGGATACGGCGGCTTCCGAAGGAGTGAGCCGTTCGCCCTCCTCCGCCGAGGCGAGATATCTCACCGAGGATGGGCGCGCGTACTGCGCGCACACCTTTATCATGGCCTCGCCCTCCAGCCGGCCTTCGACGGGCTGGCGCAGCGACACGCCGCACACGCCCACGCTAACCTGCGCACCCTCGCCGCCGACGCGCACGGAGAAGGGAATATTGACGCCCGCAGACTTTATGTCTCCCCCCTGTTCGTACACGAGCACGGCCTCGACTGCGCCCTCCACCGCGCCGCTCTGCGCGTTGTATTCGTACTCCGCGACGGGGCAGGCTACGGCCAGAAAGCGGCAGGTGAAATCGAGCTTCGCCTTGGAAGAGGCGGGCGAAGATATCCTTTCGGAATATATTTTGCGCTCGGCCACGCAGGAGGCGCTCTCCTCTTCGTACACACCGCGCACCTCGTTGGTGCAGCTGAAGATATCGGTGGCCACGTTCTCTTCGCTCTTTCGGGCGAAGTACCCGCCGACCGCCAGCGTGCACGAAAACTGCACGCGGCACTTTGAGTTGGCGTCGTCCACGGTGGCGGTTACGTTCATATCGCGTATCTCCGCGCTCACGGAGGGCAGCGCGCCGGCAAAACTGTCATCGCAGGTCAGGGCGCAAGTGAAGGGAATGACGCGCTCCAGCCCGGCGGGATACCCCCTGCGCATGGAGAGGAGGCTCAGATATATCTCCCCCGACACATCCACTTCGCCCGTCATACACTCGGCCGAAGTGACCAGCGGAACGGCGGAGGGCATGAGGATGTCGTCCACGCCGTCGGCGTCGAAGTCGTCCTCCACCTCGCATTCGCCCGAAAAGGTGACAAAGGACAAAAATTCCTTTGTCTGCATCTTTAAAAACGCGCCCTCGCACGCCGTTATGCACGTGCGTTCGGCGGGAGCGAACACGTCTATCTTGGCCGTGATTACGGCCGAAAGCACTATTGCGGAGCCGTCGCGCCGGGTGGTGACGCGCTCGCACGCCAGTCTGCACACGGCGTTCTGCGCGGGAGCCAGTCTGTCGTCGTCGCAGAAATGGGAAAATTCCGCACCCTTCTGCATACGGCAGAGCTTGCCCTCCTCGTCGCTGTAGAGAACGGTGAATATAATCCTGCCGCTGTAGTTTACCCTGCCGGACGACGTTTCGCAGGTGAGAAGACTTACCTGCGGGCTGACGGCCAGCACGTCGGCGATGCCTTCGGACTGGGAGAGCCGCGTCTGGGCGACGGACTGGGGCGTGAGCGCCGCGACGGCGCGGGTATATGCCGATGAGCTGATTTGAGGCTTTATCATATCTTGTACTCCTTGTTTTCTTACAAGATATAATATGCGCCACGCCGCGGAATTATGACACGGAGGGATTCAGCCGCCCCTCTTTTCGGCGGGAGCGGGCGCGGGCGTTATCTTTACGCGGCCGCAGAGTATCTCCGAATAGGCGTAAGCCGTTTTGCCGAGAAAATTTTTATCGCGCGGCTGCACGGTGAATATTGAAGGATATATTCCCGAGAGCGTGGCGGGAAAGGTGACGTACTTGTTGCGGCCGAGGTTGAGCTTGACTATTATTTCGCGGTTGCTGCAATCGCGCACGGCTTTTTTTACGGAACTTATGGACGTGACTGTCTTTATCATACCATATATTATTGCCCGTCGCCCCGAAAATATCCCTCAGGATATACGTGCCGCCCCCGTTTGCCGCGCGGCAGGGCGCCCCGCGGACAAATTTTGGCATAAAAAGCCGCCGCAGCGGTTAAACGCTGCGGCGGAGCAGACAATTTTTTTACGGCAGGCATTCGGGAGGGCGCAACAATCAGAACAGATCGTCATCGTCCTCGTCGTCTTCGTCGTCTTCGTCGTCGAAGTCCTCGTCGGCGAGGTCTTCATACGATTCGTCAAAGTCGTCCGGTTCGGAGTACTCGTCGTCCTCATCCTCCTCGTCTTCAAACTCCTCTTCGAGCTCCTCGTCGTCGAGCGTGAGGTCTTCCATGTCGTCGTCGAGATAGCTCTTCCACTCCTCGTCCTTATCGGGATCGATGTCGTCATCGTCCTCGTATTCGGACTTGCTGCGGCAGGATTCGCACATCGTTTCGCCGAAGTGAATGGGGTTTACTCCGCAGATGGGGCAGAGCTCGGTGTTTTCGGCTTCGAGGGCCTCGTCAAGTTCCTCATCTTCAAGGTCGGCGAACTCAAGTTTATTGCCCTTCATTTCGGCAATGCACACGTCGCAGTACTCCTGTTTATCCGCGTCGATATAGTTAAGTTCGCATCTGGGGCATTTAATATATCTGACCATTGATTTTCTCCCGTTGATTCATAATATAGCGCGAGCGCCTTACGGCGTTCTCTTTACAGCGCTATCATTATATTAATAATTAACCCGTTTGTAAACTGTTTTAACAAAATATTTGCGTCATTTTTTAAAATTTATTCATCTTTTTTGGCGGGCGCGGAATTTGCGCGCTATTCGCACTCCCCGTCGTCCCTGCAATCCGTGCGGCCAAAGAGAGGCGGACAGGGCGGAGGACAGCTGCCTTTGGGCTTTTCCTCCCGCTTTATGAGCACGACGTCCCTGCCTATTTTTATTATCTGTCCCCAGGGCACAAACTGTTCTTCGCGCGCTATCCTGAAGCCGCGGCCGCCCGTCACCGAAAAGCCCTTGATTTTATTTTCGGGATACAGGAAGAGCACATCGCACACGCGGCCGAGATTTTTTCCGTCGTTGATACAGATGACCTGCAACTTTTTGAGCCTGTTATAAGAATGTTCCATAGTATAATGGTATGCCGGTCGCGCGCAAAGTTGACTGTTTTGCAAAATAACGGACAGGCAGAGGGCGCGCCGCCACGCGCTGCGGCAAGGACGATATAAAGTAGCGGCAGGCGAAACATAAATGCGGAAACATAAATGCGGCGGGGCGCAATTGCACCCCGCCGCACGCGGTTACGATATTTGGTTTGAGTTACTGCGGCGTTACGCCCGTTATCATATCGACGAGATCGCGCAGAGGATTGTTTTCGTAGAGGACATCGAGCTTGAAGACCGAATCCTTGAGGGCCGAGACGACATCCTGCGCCGTCTGCCCGCCAACCCAGTAAATTATCTGGAAGACGATGAGGCCGATGACGAAGACTACCGCGCCCATAAGCGCAATGCCGAAAATTTTGTTTATCACCTTGAAGAAGGCGTTGTCAATTTCAAAAAATCCCGCAATGAGCTTGACGATGATGATGCGCACAATCTGAACGAGCACAAAGAGCAGCACGGCGAGGATTACATTATCTATTGCGACGGCAGCGCCTTCGGGAAGGCCGGACATTGCCTCGTTGAGCTTGGCGAAGAGATCCTGCACGAAATCCCACGAATAGACGATGCCCCAAAGAAAATAGGTGACTATAACCGAGATGATGACGCCGAAGATGCCGCCCGTGAAAAACTTGAGGCCGCCGCTGAACCCGACGACTATGCCGAGCAGCACGACGACGGCTATCAGACAGAGCATAATTATATCAGCCAGAATCATTCTCTCTACCTCCGAGATTACTTGTTACGGATACATTATATCACGCGCGACCGCAAGTTGTAAATAATAATCGCACAATTTTTTTAAAAAAAGCAAACTAAAGGGCGCTCCTCCCCCTGTTATTGACATTGCCGCCACGAATTATTGCCGGAGGCGCAAAAAAAGAGTGTGCGCCGGGATATTTTTGCCAAGGAGACCGGCGGAACGGGGTTCATAATTTTGCGAACATATAATTTTGCGCGGCCGCCGCGGAGTGCGGCGGCCGCACCATATGGCCGTGCATTAAATTTTATGCTTTAACAGGTAATCCTGTGCGTCTACGGGGCGGTCGCCGCCTTCGACTCTGCGGTACTTGCCGTCCGGGCAGAGCTTCCTGGCCTTTACGTTATCCGAAAGCATGAGGCGGAGGATCTTTAAGATGC
>CALVLX010000067.1 GCA_944341195.1 uncultured Clostridia bacterium | reverse complement strand
TTGCGCTGGGCTTTCTCGATGCGTCGCAGACGGCCCTTTTGGAAGATATCGCCAAAAAGAGCGGCGCCGTCAACACCACGGTGATAATCCACGGGCTCATCTCCGATATCTGCGCCAACAGCACTCCACAAAGGGGCATCCGCCTTTCGGACGAGGCCTGCGGGCGACTCAACGCCATAAAGGATTTCAACTACAAAAACATCTACAGTCATCCCCGTTTCGATGCCTATCAAAGGTATGCCGAACTTGTGCTTACAAGTCTTTCGGATGTCCTTTTGGGGCTGTATACCCCCGGATATGCCGTGGATAACGTCATCAAGGCGCAAAAGGATTATCCCCTTCTGTGCTCGTCGTTCGCCTCCTTCGTCGCAAAGCTGTGCAGCGGCGAAGCCCTTCGCGACGATACGTTTCTTGCGGTTTCGAAACGCTGCCGTAACAACAAGAGTTACGGGCGTGTGGATTCGGATAAACTCTACGCGCAGGCCGTGATGGACTTTATCTCCGGCATGACGGATAAATTCGCCGTGCGCGTGTACGGCGAACTGCTCACGTACTGATCGAACGCAAGGGCGCGACTCAAGCCGCGGTGCGGGGTGCGCAAGGCGTCGTCGAAAGGCGGCGGGCTGTGTCGGGGCGGGACGATTTGCGGTAAATTATGCCGCATAACATTCAAAATAAAAAATACGCTTGACAACGGCCGTCACAGCCTTTATAATTTAATTAAATTGATAGTGTTCAATCAAAAATAATGCGAGGTATAAAGCAATGAATTTACTCTCTGCTCTGCCCGAGTGGTTCACAAGCTGGGGCTGGATAGTCATCGTTGCGGCGGTCGTCGTGGCGATAGTAGTTGTAGTGCTCATTATAATGGCCAAGAGAAGGGGTTCCGCGGTCGAAGTGCCCGAACCTTCAGATGAGGACGAGAGCGTCGCCGAACCCGATGCCGATGAGGAACTGGCCGAAGTGGACGAGGAGGAAGAGGACTTCGACGCCGACGGGGACGCCGACGGAGAAGCCCCTGCACAGCCCGCCGCGCAGGACGTTCAGTCGTCTGCCCGCCCCGCCGAAATGCGCACGGAAAAGGCAAAGACAAACAACAAGACGTATCACATCGCAAAGCGCAGGGCCGATAACAGGTGGCAGGTCAAAATGGCCGGCGGCGCCAAGGCCGTAAAGCTCTTCAACACGCAGTACGAGGCCATCGATTTTGCAAAAAAACTTGCCGAAAATCAGGAAGCCAAGATAGTCATCCACAAGGAGGACGGCACATTCCGCCGCCTTACATATCACAAAAAGAAGTAAAAAAACGCTCAATGCCGCGGAGAACTCCGCGGCATTTCTTATAGTGGTAAAACAGGGGTGCGGCGCGCGGGATTGTGTCCCGCGCGCCGCACCTTGCCGTAAAAAAATTTATGCGGTTTTTAGTGCTCCGTCAGTTCGCCGCGCGCGTCTGCGCATTCGCCGGCACATATGTGCCGCTCAATAGAAGGTGCACACCGTCTCTTCGGCGGGGAGAGCCTCGCACGGCTCTATCTCTGTCGCCGAAAGCACGGGCCCTTTGCCGCGGTATACGGCATTGTAGTCGTAGCCTATCTTTGCCGTCACTACAAGCCAGTCCTTCGTCTTCACGTCGTCCGTGAGTCCGTTGGTTTTAAGGGCAAATCCGTCGTAGGCAATGTCGGCCTCGCAGCACGTCATTATATATCTGCCTATGACGATAAACCCCTGCGGCACCTTTTTGGATACGTCCGCCATGCCCTTGAATTTAACCGTCTTTCCAATATATGCGGGGGTGTTTTCCGAAAGGTCGCGGTAGAACAGGGCAAAATCTCTGTCCTCAATTTCAATTACGGGTGCATCCATGTCATAGGGCATGGGATCTACGATGTCGTCGAATTCGGCCTTGCCGCCCACGTATTCGTACACGATGTCCGCCCGCCGCGTTATGCCGCGCACCACCTTATGGAAGTCCTCCTTTTTCATCCCGCCCTTGAAGCGGTTGAACACCACCATCTGCGTCATGTATATCTTGTCGTATACAAGCTGGCGCATGTTCTGGTTGTAGTTCAAAAAGGTGTTGGCGTCCGCAAAGGTCATCATCTGGTTTATAACCCAGCTTTCGGGCATGGCGTCAAACAGCTCCTGCAACATCCATGTGCCGTTGTATTCAATTATGACGCGCTCGGCCCTGTATTTTTTAGTGAGGTAGTTGAGCGTGTACTCGTTGAGGTGCGCTCTGTCCTCTATGCTCTCTATCGCCACGTTTTTAACGGCAAACTTTTCGGGCTCGTATTCCTCGATGCCCTCTTCGCACACGAGCAGCAGCGTCCTTTCGCCGTTCTCCATGCGCCTGTCTTCCAAAGTCTCCTGGATAAACTTTGTCTTGCCGCTCTCCAAAAATCCCAAAAATAAGAATACGTTTACGTCCTGCATGGGTGTTTCCTGTATTTTTTCAATTTAACCGTCCTGCGCGCGTTTCCTCCGTCCGCCCCCGGCATATGCGGGGGCAGAGAGACGCGGCAGGACTTCGATCAGCCTAAAAACAGTTCTTTTAACTGCTCTTCGTCCAGCTTGCTGCCGATGACGCACAGCCTTCCCGTATAGAGCGACGTGCCCTCGCGCACGTCCGCCTCGCCGGGCACATAGTCAAAGTGCAGCCACTTGCCGTCTCTGCCCTCCACAATGCCCTTTGCGCGCAGCACAATGCCGTATGTCACGGCGTCCGTCAGCTTTGCAAGCATGTTCTTCAGCTCGTCGGCGCCGAACTTTTTTTCCGTCTCCACGCCCCAGCTGGTGAAAACTTCGTCGGCGTGATGGTGGTGATGCCCGTGTTCGTGCTCGTGCTCGTGCTCGCAGCACTCGTCTTCGTGTTCGTGGTGGTGTCCGCAGCCGCACTCTCCGCCGTGTTCATGTTCGTGTTCATGCTCATGTTCATGCTCATGCTCGTGCTCATGTTCGTGCCCGTGCTCGTGATGATGTCCGTGTTCGTCCTTCACCTCAAGCGCCAGCTTTGCCAGCTCGTCGGCGAGGGTGGAGGTGTGCTCCATGGCGTTAAGGATTTCCTTACCTGTCAGGATTTCCATATTTGTGGTGACGATCGTGGCCTGCGCGTTGCGTGCGCGCACAAGCTCCACCGCCGTCTTCAGCTTGTCTTCCGAAGTTACGTCCGTATGGCTGAAGACTATGCAGGCTGCGCTCTCTATCTGGTCGTTGAAGAATTCGCCGAAGTTCTTCATGTACATCCTGCACTTGTTGGCGTCCACAACGGTGGTGAGTGAATTTATCTTTGCGTCGGCAAGCTGCGCTCTCTCCACGGCCTTTGCTACGTCCGAAAGTTTACCCACGCCCGAAGGCTCTATGAGTATCCTGTCTGGGTGGTACTGCTCGTCCACCTGCTTCAACGCCTTGGCGAAGTCGCCCACCAGCGAACAGCATATACAGCCGGAGTTGAGTTCGTTCACCGTTATCCCGGCCTCCTGCATAAATCCGCCGTCAACGCCTATCTCGCCGAATTCGTTTTCGATGAGCACCAGCTTTTCGCCCGCATACGCTTCCTTTATCAGCTTTTTTATGAGCGTAGTCTTGCCCGCGCCCAAAAAGCCCGAAAATATATCGATCTTTACCATGTCGGTCACTTCCTTGATTTTATCTACTACATTATTATATAACCGCATTTAACAAATTGCAAACAAAAGAATGCGCCGGGGCTTCGTCAGAGGCGGATAAAAAAAACGCGGCGGACAGCAAAAGCTGTCCGCCGCGCAGGCGTTTAGGTTTTTTGCGCCGCAAGCTGCGTTATTCGATGTCTATATACGAAGATTTAAGCTGCTTGGGCTGGCTCTTGGGCACGCATACGGAGAGCATACCGTTTTCGTACTTGGCCTTTATATCGGATTGCGTAACGTCGTCGCCGACGTAGTAGCTCCTGGAGCAGCTCTCGCTTATCTCTTTCCTTACATAGTGCTTGCTCTTATCTTCTTCCTTACTTTCCTTACTAGCACTTACGGTAAGGTAGCCGTTTTCAAGGGCGACTTTTATCTGATCCTTGCTGTAGCCGGGCATTTCGATATCCAGCTCGTAGTTGGCATCGGTCTCCTTGATGTTGGTCTTGAGGTCGTTCACGTCGTCGTAGAATACGGGGCGGAAGAAGTCGTCGAATGCGTCAAATAAGTCGTAGTTGTTGTTTCTCTTTGCAAGATAGTTTTTCATAATAAAATCTCCTTTAAATTTAAAAATTTTAAACTTTCGGGGAGTCTTTATTGCGCTTTCCTTTTGGGGGGAAGAGCCTTTTCGGAACTTCCTTTTCTGTTCACTTTAATTATAACGCCGCTTCAACGGTTTAAAACAATCCTGCAAAAATTTTTTTATATGCCCCCCGCGCCTTTCCCGCCGCGGGCGGGCGGCCTCACAGCGCGCGTATGCTGTCCACCGGCCTGCGCCTTGCAATACCGTATACGGGCAGGAAGGTGGCTATAAGCGACGTCGCCGCGGCTATGCCCAGCATCACCAGCCAGCACAGCGGCCCGAATACGAACACCGAAACTCCCACCACCGCGCCTGCGATCACGCCGTTCAGCACGTCGCATACTATTATGCTGGCTATCGCCGCCAGAATGTAACAGATTATCGTTATTATCGCCGATTCGGAGTAGAATATCTTGAACACGTCCGCGCTCCTCGCGCCCACGGCGCGCAGTATGCCGATTTCGCGCTTTTTGTATGTTATCGAAACGGAGATAAAGTTGAACAACAGCAGCATGGAGAACACGGCCAGCACCACGCCCGACCACAGGAATATCTGCCACAGCACCTCTATTATTGAATTTGCAGTGCTTATGACGTTCGTTATGGGCGAGTTCACCGCAAAGAAAGTGCCGTCCGCGGCCAGGTCGTTCTTTGCATACACTATGTCGCGCACGCCGCCCGCCGACGGCATTGGCAGCACCACGCGGGAATATATTTCATTTTCCGTGCGGCTGTAGGCGGAAGTCGTCACTCTGTAGTCGCCGCAATAGCGCAGAGTCTCGGCAAGGGTGTCCTCCGAAAGATAGGCGCTGTCGCTGTTCCTCGATGCCTGCTCGCCGTAGAAGTAGCCCGCAACCTTCATGACGTCTATAGTCGTGCCGTTTATGTTCATATAGAACCGCAGGTCGCCGTAGCCTTCGTTGATGCAGGCGTTCAACTCTTCGTTCAGGCGGACGCTCATTTCGTTCAGTTCCTCCGCCGTATAGTACACGTATTCGCGGCCGCCGTCTGTCAACCCGTATCCGCGGTGCAGCGCGGTTATCAGGTCGTCTACCCCTTGGTACCAGTCCTCGGCGCTGTCTTCAAGTTCCTCGCGCTCGGCTTCGGGGGCCTTTTCGGCCTCGGCGAGCAGCGCTTCCATCTTCATGTCGAAGGAATAGGACAGCGAGCTCGGCGAGATGAGCATTTCGTCCTCTGCGAGCGTCGCCTGCTCTCTGCCGTCAAAAAAGCATATGTAATCGGGCAGCGTCCGCGCGGAGGAGAGGGAGTTGACGCCCCACAGCGAAAATCCGTATCCCTCGTCCGCAACATATGTGAGCCGCGGCTGACAGGTTGAGTACAGGTCGATAAAATCGAGATCGTCGTAACCGGTGCGGCCGTTAGCAAACAGCGAAGAGTGCGCCTCGTAGAATGCGTCGCCGGCCAGCGCCACCGCATACGAAAAGTACGAAGTGTCGCTTTTGAGCCTCATGCGCTCTTTGGTTATCTCGTCGCTCTCCTCCGTTTCGTTCTTGAGGCGGTCAAACCTGTCGGGCGGATCGTTTGAATACACCCCCGCAACAGTCACGGTTATGTCGCGGCCGCCGTTGTTCAGGCGGAGTTTTTTGCCCACTATGTCGCGCGGTTCGCCCAGCATTATCCTCTGTCCGTCCGCGTCCGCAAGGCCGAAGTGCATTATGCTCTCAAAGGTATAGGAGGAAATTATCACGTCGTTTTCGCCCAGGGCGTTCAGGTCGGTATCCGTCAGCAGTTCGCTCTGCCATGCCCCGGCGTCAAAGTCCGCAAAGCCGTAAACAGATGTTGTGTAATAGTCGTAACTTTGCCCGGCGGGCTGGATGGAAGAAAGGTTAGTCCACTGTTCGCGGCCGTATATTCCCAGGGCTTTGGCGCCGTACTTTTCCCTTACGGAGGCCAGGTCGTCCCCGGTAAAGTCTACGGATATGTTCGATTGCCAGGTGTATGCCTCCTCGCCGTCCTCATACTCTACGGTGGTGCGGGTATAGTACTTTTCGAGCGGCAGTTCTTCGTAGTAGGAATCTATGTGCGACTGCGCTTCCACCGCCAGGGGATCGAAGAACGTCATCGTCGAGACCAGCCCGAACATCGCAAAGGAGATGGCGGAGAGCAAAATGGTGAAGAAGAGGCGGAAGGGCTTTACCTTCATGCTGCTCGCGCCTATCTTTACCGCGTGCCTGAGCGGCAGGCGGGAGCGTATGAACGCGCTCTCCTCTCCCGTGTATTCGCGCGTCTCTGTGTCCTCTTCGCCGGTGGCTTCAAATATCTCCTTTGCGCCGTCGTCGCCTATCTTCGCCGCCTTTCTGAATGTTGCGATTTCGCGTTCGTCGCGTGATATTATCAGGTCTTTCGGCGCCGAACGCAAAAATTCGTTTATCCTTGCCACGTCTTCGTCGGTCAGGTCTGCGCCGCGCTTTACCGTTATCGTGTCCCCGCCCGTGAAGATGAGGTTGCCGCCCTCTCCGGGTGCGGCCGTCGTCTTTGTCACGTCGGAAATTATCCTGCCGTCCTTCAGCTCGATTATCCTGTCGCCGTACAGCGCGGCAAATTCCCTGTCGTGGGATACAACTATCACCAGCTTGTCGGCCGAAAGTTTTTTCAGCGTCTCAAACACCTGCCTGCCCGTCTCCGAATCGAGCGCGCCCGTGGGCTCGTCGGCCATTATTATCTGGGGATTTTTTACCAGCGCACGCGCTATCGCCACGCGCTGTTTCTGCCCGCCGGACAGGGTGTTGGGCTTGCGCTTTGCAAAATTTTCCAGCTCAACCTGCTTTAAAATGTCGTTTACGCGCTCCCTGTCCCTGCCCTTTCCCTGCAGTTCCAGTGCAAGGGCTATGTTGTCTTCAACCGAAAACTCGTTTAATATGTTGTATTCCTGAAAGACAAATCCCACAAAGGTGTTGCGGTAGCTGTCAAAGTCGGACTGCGTAAAGTCCTTGCTCGAACGCCCCATTATTATAACTTCGCCTTCGTCGGGGGTGTCCAGTCCGCCGCACACGTTTAAAAGCGTCGATTTGCCGCTGCCCGACTTGCCCAGCAGGAACACCATGCCCTTTTCGCCGAACTTTGCCGAAACGCCGTCCAGCGCGCGCACCTCGGCGCCGCCCTTTGTTTTGTAAACTTTTACAAGATTTTTAATTTCCAGCATTGTTTCCACTCTTATAGTGAATATTTAATTGGTTAAATTGTATCATACGGTATGCCAAAAGTCAACAGCGGGAGTGGCGGAAGGCTGTCCCGTTTTTGTCCCGATGTGTGCGCGGCGCCTCCTTTCCGCGCAAAACCGCGCCGTTTTCCGTATCCCTTTAAGGGGGGGCGCCCTCCCGTGCCGCCGTCCGGCCGTCAATTTGTCCGCCGTGCCCCCATTAAGGTTGACAAAACGCGCTCCGCCGCATATAATCAAAAAAGCGGAAGTCCGCAGCGTATTCAAAGCGTTTCCGCCGCCGCGGCGCGCACGGCCTTTGCCGGGGCATATATCCGCGGCAATGTCTTCCGCAGGGGAAATATCATGGCAAAACAACTCACCGAACAGCAAAAAATAGAACGCTCAATCATCACAAAATTCCGCAAGGGCATCTGGTCGCGCTTTCTGGAGGCGGTAAAGAGATATAACCTCATAGAGGAGGGCGACAAAGTGGCCGTGTGCGTTTCGGGCGGCAAGGATTCCATGCTGCTCGCCAAGTGCATACAGGAGCTCATCCGCCACTCCGAAATACCCTTCGAGGCCGAATATATCGTGATGAATCCCGGCTACAACGAGCGCAACGCCGCACTCATAGAGCACAATCTGAACGTGCTCGGCATTCCCGCGCGCATATACCGGTCGGATATATTCGACGTAAACGAAGCCATCGGCGGCGAACACCCCTGTTATCTCTGCGCGCGTATGCGCAGGGGCTTTCTCTATGCCCGCGCAAAGGAGCTGGGGTGCAACAAGATAGCGCTGGGGCACCACAAGTCGGACGTCATCGAAACCACGCTCATGAGTATGCTCTTCGGCGGTCAGATTCAGGGCATGATGCCCAAAATAAGGTCGGCAAATTTTAAAGGTATGCAGCTCATCCGCCCCCTGTACTGCGTTCTGGAGGACGACATAGTTCACTGGCAGCAGTACAACGGCCTCACGTTCATCGCCTGCGCCTGCAAACTTACCGAAAATTTAGCCGTCGTCGAGCAGGGGCAGTCCGCCCGTCAGGATGTAAAAAAACTCATAAAGGACTTCCGCTCTCGCAACCCCGATGTGGATGCCTCCGTATTCAAGGCGCTGCACAACGTACAGCTCGATACTCTCCCCTCCTTCAAATACAGGGGCACATATTACGGCTTCAACGAAAAATATTCCCGCCCTCTCCAAATAACCTATCGGGAAGAAGAGGAATAAAACACGGTGTCCGCGCGCCGTCTCAACGTCAATTTTCCCCTAACACTTTTTCTGTAATTCTGATTGCGCATTGCCTTTCCCGCCGTTTGGCCGAGCCTCTTTTCTCGTCATTTCAGCATTTATTTGTCATTTCGACCGAGAGTTCATTAATTTGTCATTTCGACCGAGCGCAGCGAGTGGAGAAATCTCAAAGTTCGCTATTCTTTTCATGTCATTTCGACTGAAGCGCGCATATTGCGCGCGGAATGGAGAAATCTCAAAGTCCGCCATTCCTTTCATGTCATTTCGACCGGAGGCGCATTTATGCGCCGTAGTGGAGAAATCTCAAAGTCCGTTTACGGCGAGGCGGTAATCAAATAATACTTCCGCACTTATCCAGGCTTTGAGATCTTTCGACTGCGCACCTCCGGTGGTCCGCTCAAGATGACATTAACGGGTTTCTTTAAACATTCCCTTTCCCGTCATTTTGATCGAGCGTTCATTAATTTGTCATTTCGACCGAGCGTAGTGAGTGGAGAAATCTCAAAGTTTGTTTACAGC
>CALVLX010000066.1 GCA_944341195.1 uncultured Clostridia bacterium | reverse complement strand
GATAATTACGTTAAAGTAACCGCCGTTCAAGATAATTGGCAAAATTCGTCCGCCTCCTAAATAAAATATTAATAGTTATTTTAATTAGGGGTAAACTTATCTTGAAAAACAAACTCATTGCCGTAGTTGTAAACATTATTCTCTGCGCCGTAATTGCCGTCACGTGTGTGGTGGGCTTTGTGGGTGGAGGCACCGTGGAAGTCTCGGGTGAGGATGCCCGGCCCTATTATTCTGCCGGCGAGAACGCATCGGGCGTGTCGCTCATGTTCAACGTCTACGAAAATACCGCAAACGTCTATAAAATTCTGGATATTCTCGACGAGTGCGGCGCAAAGGCCACATTCTTTCTCGGGGGATGCTGGGCGGATGACAACGTCGATTGCACGCGCGAGATAGTCGGGCGCGGGCACGAGGTCGGCTCGCACGGATACTTCCACAAAGACCATTCAAAAATGAATTTCCGCCAGAATGTCGATGAGATCTCCACAAGCGTTAAGTTGCTCAATGCGATAACCGGTCTGGAGATAAAGCTGTTCGCTCCGCCTTCGGGCGCGTTCTGCGACGCCACCGTTTCGGCATGTTCGTCGCTGGGGTTAAAGACCATTCTGTGGTCGCGCGACACGATAGACTGGCGGGACAGCGACACGGAGTTGATTACCGAGCGCGCCGCGAGCGGCATTTCGGCGGGTGAATTTGTGCTCATGCATCCCAAGGATGTCACCGTGGCGGCATTGGAAGGCATCATAGCCCGCATAAAATCGCAGGGGCTTGCGCTCGTCACTCTGTCGCAGAACATAGGATAATTTAAATAAAATGCAATTCCCCTGTGCGGGAAACGGGATAAAATAAATGGTACATTATAAACAGCTGGATAACGGAATAAGACTCATTGTAAAGCAGATGTCGGGGCTGATGTCGGTCACCATGGGCATAATCGTCGGAACGGGCGCCTGCATCGAGACGGATGAGGAGGACGGTATTTCGCACTTCATCGAACATATGATGTTCAAGGGTACGGGCAAGCGCACCGCCTTTAACATCTCCGACGAAATGGATGCGATAGGCGCGCAGGTAAACGCCTTTACGGGCAAAGATATGACCTGTTACTACGCAAAGTCAACTTCGGGGCACGCCGCCGAAGCCTTTGAAATACTTTCCGATCTCTTTCTCAATTCCACTTTCCCCGCGGACGAGATAAAGAGGGAAAAGGGGGTAATAATCGAGGAGATATCCATGAACGAGGATACGCCCGACGATCTGTGCCTCGATCTTCTTTCAAAGGCCTTCTTCGGCGATAAAAATTACGGCCGCAACATACTCGGTCCCCGTAAGAACGTGCGCTCGTTCACAAAAAAGGACATTCTCGCCTATATGGGCGAACGCTACACCGCGGATAATATCGTCATATCCATGGCGGGCAACATCTCGGTGGACGAGGCGCAGGGACTTGTCGAAAAATATTTTTCCGACGTGCCCCGCGGCAATGGCAATCAGCGCCCCGTCGAAGTGCGTCTCCAGTCAAAAAATCTCTCCAAAAAGAAGGATATCGAACAGGTGCACATAGGCATAGCCTATCCCTCGATGAAGAGGTACGAACCCCTGGCCGACGCCACAATGATTGTAAACGCCGTGTTGGGCGGAAGCATGTCCTCCCGTCTCTTCCAGGAAGTCAGGGAAAGGAGGGGACTGGCATATACCGTCTATTCCTACCTCACTTCTTACAAGGATACAGGCTCGCTCGTCGTCTATGCGGGCGTCAATGCCGAAAATTACCTCCGCTCCGTAGAGGCGATAGAGGAGTGCATACGCGATATCAGGAACAAGAACATAACCGAATACGAATTCAACCGCGGCAAGGAACAGCTTCTCTCTTCGCAGATATACGCGCAGGAGAGCACAAGTTCGCAGATGCTCCTCTATGGCAAGGAGCTCATCTACAGCGGCAATATATATAACTTCGAAGAGCGCGTAAACAAGATTAATTCGGTTACTTACGCCGACGTAATGCAGGCCATCGAATACAACTTTGACGAAAAGTACAGGGCCACGGCAATCGTCGGAAGGGTGGACAGGCACCAGTGAGCGCACTCGTCTATGGCTTCGAGCCCTTCTTTAACAGCGACAGCCGCCTGCTTGTCCTTGGCAGTTTTCCCTCCGTAAAGAGCCGCGAACAGCAATTTTATTACGGCAACCGTCAAAATGCGTTCTGGCCCATTCTTGCCGAATACTTCCGTCAGCCTCTGCCCGCGGATGTACAGCAGAAAAAACAATTCCTCACCGCGAATAAGATCGCTCTGTGGGATATCGTCACGTCGTGCGAGATAGCCGGCAGCGCCGACAGTTCTATTTCAAACTACACCGTGGCAGACCTAAATAAGGTGCTCCCGTTCTGTCCTGTCAAAAAGATTATCTTAAACGGCGGAATGGCTTATAAAATCTTTTTAAAAAGGTACAGCGGCATCGACGTACCGTATGTGAGGCTTCCATCCACGAGTCCTGCCAACGCGCATCCCAAAAAGGAGGTATGGCTGAATGAATTACGGGCAACTTTTAACTGAACTCAACCGGCTTGCCGACAGTGGCTACAGGGAGTTTCATTCAAAACTCCTCAAAAACGAAAATATAAAACTTTTAGGAGTGCGCGTTCCCCTTCTCAGGCGGCTTGCCCGCGCGTTCAAGGGCTGTGAGGACGAGCTGATGTCCTTTCCGGACGAATATTACGAAGTTACCTTTTTAAAGCTCACCGCGGTCGCCGCGCTCCCATATGACGAGTTTATTCTCCGTTTAGATAATTGCGTTAAACTCATCGATAACTGGGCGACATGCGACTGTTTTTCGCCTAAGTGCATAAAAAGTCACAGGGAACAATTTCTTCCCTATATCGAAAAATACATAAATTCCCCCGGTGAATTTGAACAGCGCTTCGCCCTGACAACGCTTCTGTCGTTCTATGTCGAAGAAGGTTATCTGGAATACATCTTTTCCTGCTGCCGGCGGGCGGATACTTCGCTCTATTATGTTCATATGGCGGTGGCGTGGCTCATTGCCGAAGTGCTCGTAAAATATTATGAAAGCGGCGTTGAGTTTTTGAATAAGGAAATCCTTACAAAGCGCACGCACAACAAAGCCATACAAAAGGCAATAGAAAGCTACAGGCTCACGCCTGAACAAAAAATAAAGCTAAACAAAATTAAGAGATAGGAATATGGAAATTTTAGAACAACTTACCACAGAATTCAATCTTCGCCCCGAACACACAAAGAATGTTGTCGATCTCCTGGATGAAGGCAACACCATTCCCTTTATCGCGCGCTACCGCAAGGAGATGACGGGTGCGATAGACGACCAGGTTTTGAGGAAATTTGCAGACAGATACGAATATCTCCTCAACCTCAAAAAGCGCAAGGAGGAGGTCGCCAAGGCCATAACCGAACAGGACAAGATGACGGAAGAGATCCAGGCCGCCATCGACGCCTGCTCCACGCTCACCGAGATAGAGGACGTATACCGTCCCTTCAAGCAGAAGAAAAAGACGCGCGCCTCCGTTGCCGTCGAAAGGGGACTCAAGCCCCTGGCCGACTTTATTCTCGCGCAGGAGGGCGATCCCTATGCCGAGGCTCAAAAGTACATAGACGAGGAAAAGGGCGTTCCCGATGTTGCGAGCGCCATCGCCGGCGCGCGCGATATAATCGCGGAGGTCATATCCGATAACGCCGAACTGCGCAAAAAACTGCGCACCCTCTTTGAAGAGCACGGCGAAATCCAGGTCAAGATGGTGCAGGATGACGACAAGGGCACTTACGCCATGTATGCCGACTATGCCGAACTTGTCCCCGAAATCAAAAATCACCGCGTACTCGCAATCAACAGGGGCGAAAAAGAGGGGTGCCTCAAGGTCAAATTATATTTCAATCCCGACCTCGCAAAGCGCGTCTGCTCTGCAAAATTTGTTCATTCAAAGGGGGCTTGCGCGGATATAATCATCGAGGCGGCGGACGACGGTTACGACAGGCTTATCGAACCCTCCATAGAGCGCGAAGTACGCGCAATTCTCACGGATAAGGCGTCGGAGCAGGCTATAAAGATGTTTGAAGTCAATCTCCGTCCTCTGCTTTTGCAGCCTCCCGTCAAGGGCAAGGTTACAATGGGGCTCGATCCCGGCTACAGAACGGGCTGCAAGGTTGCGGTCGTCGATCCCACCGGCAAGGTGCTGGCTACTTCCATAATCTATCCCACGCACAACAGCCGCGTTGAGGAATCCAAAAAGATAGTCAGCGATCTCATCGCGCGCTGCAATGTAGACGTCATTGCGATAGGCAACGGCACCGCCAGCAAGGAGACAGAAATTTTTGTCGCCGAACTGCTCAAGGAGATTGGCGGCAACGTAAGTTACGCCGTTGTAAACGAAGCGGGTGCCAGCGTCTATTCCGCAAGCCCTCTGGCCGTGGAGGAGTTCCCCGATTTCGACCTGACGCTCCGTTCGGCTATTTCAATAGCCAGGAGGCTTCAGGATCCTCTCGCCGAGCTTATAAAGATAGATCCCAAGTCTATAGGCGTGGGGCAGTATCAGCACGATATGGATAAGAAGAGGCTGGACAGCGTCCTCGGCGGCGTGCTTGAAGACTGCGTAAACACTGTGGGCGTTGACCTCAACACCGCCAGCGTCTCTCTTTTAAGGTTCGTGGCCGGTCTCAATGCGGGCATTGCAAAAAATATAGTCGCCTACCGCGAAGAAAACGGCGCTTTTACCGAGCGCAAGCAGCTTTTAAAGGTCTCCAAGCTGGGAGCCAAGGCATATGAACAGTGCGCGGGCTTCCTGCGCGTACCGGGAGGCAAAAACATTCTCGATAACACCGCGGTTCATCCCGAAAGCTATTCAAAGGCCGAAAAGCTCCTTTCTCTCTTCGGCTATACGACCGACGACGTCAGGAACAACAAACTTTCCGATCTCCCCGCCAAGATAAAGGAATACGGCGAGGACAGGGCGGCGGAGTACTGCCAGCTCGACAGGGCCACCATGAACGACATCATAGCCGAGCTCATCAAGCCGGGACGCGACGTGCGCGACAGCCTGCCCGCACCCAAGCTGCGCCGCGACATCATGGGTATAGAAGATCTCGCCGTGGGAATGGAAGTGGAAGGCACCGTGCGCAACGTCATCGACTTCGGCGCATTCATAGATATCGGCGTGCACCAGGACGGCCTAGTACACGTATCCGAAATCAGCGATAAGTACATTCGCCACCCTTCCGACGTGTTAAAGGTAGGTCAGCGCGTCAAAGCTGTCATAATTAACTTGGATGTCAAAAAACAGCGCATAGGCCTTTCTATAAAGCAGGTTAAAAAGCAGGCGAATTAAAAAAGTACTTGACAGAGCGCGTACTTTATTGTAGAATTTTAGTATAACATTTAAGGAGTAATACAAAATGTTTGATGAAGTAGCAAAAATGCTTGCAGAGCAGCTTGATATCCCCGTTTCCAAAGTAACCCTCGATAGCAATATTATCGATGATCTCGGCGCAGACAGCCTCGACGTAGTCGAAATGCTCATGACGCTTGAAGATACCACGGGCAAGACCATTCCCGATGATAAGGTTGCTTCTATAAAGACGGTCGGCGATCTCGTCGGCGTTCTCGAAAACCTTTAATTTCATGTGTACCGAAAGATGCGTACCGAAAGCCCGCGCCATGCGCGGGCTTTTTGCGGCTATTTTATATGGAAACGCTTTTAAGAGAACTTCCGCCATCCGGAATAGACCGCGCTCTCTTTAATGCCTTTATCCGCCGTCAGGAGGTCGTATATTGTCTGAGGGAGAGTGAGGGAAAGTTAGTGCCTCAATTGCATCCTTTCATCGACGACTGGACGGAGGATGATTACCGCGCGCTCATCGGCGAACTTATCGCCGTCGCATCGTCGGGAGGACTGGTGCTCGGCGCGTTTTCGGGCAATTTGTTAAAGGGCTTTGCCGCCGCGGACGGCAGACTCATGTCCGGGGGATATGCCGATCTTCTCGAACTCTATGTCTCCGCAGATATGCGGGGAAAGGGAATAGGTCGTATGCTCTTCTCCGCGGCCGCCGTGTGGGCGCGCGGAAGGGGTGCAAAAAAACTGTATATCTCCGCGCATTCCGCCGTGGAGAGCCAGGCGTTCTATAAATCCATGGGCTGTGTACGCGCTTCAAAGGTGAGCGCCGCCCATGTGGCGAAAGAGCCATTTGATATACAGCTGGAATATGTACTGTAAATATTTTGTATACAGTCTCTGTGTAATTTTTAAGACGCCTGCCCGCAAAATTGCGGGCAGGCGTCCTGTCATACGATAATATTGATAAGTCTTTTGGGCACAAGAATAAATTTTTTAACGGTTTTGCCTTCAATTAGGGGGGCGATCTCGGGCAGCGCTTTTATCTTCTGCTCAATTTCACTTGCGGCCATGTCCGCCGGCAGTGAAATTTTAGTCTTGATTTTGCTGTTGACCTGCACGGCATATTCAAACATGTCTTCGCCGCACTTGCTCTCGTCAAAATCGGGCCACTTTTCGTAAGCTATCGTGCCGCTGTGTCCGAGTACCGTGTTCCATATCTCCTCCGTGAGGAAGGGGATGACGGGGTTCAGCAGTTTGCACAGTCCCTCGGCGTATACGCGGGGGAAGGGCTTGCCGTCGGCCGTCTCCCTGTATACGGCGTTTACGAATATCATCAGCTGCGAGATTGCCGTGTTGACCTTCAAAGCCATGTAGTCTTCGCCGACCTTCTTGACGGTCTGATTGTATATCTTGTCCAAGGCGGCGTTAGGTTCGTCCTTTATGGCGCCGCTCTCAAAGTAGAGCCTGTGTATGCGGTCAATAAACTTCTTTACGCCCTCTATGTTGGCTGTGTTCCAGGGCTTTGTGTCCGCAACGGGGCCCATGAACATTTCGTACATTCTCAAAACATCGGCGCCGTAGTCGCGCACAACGTCGTTGGGGTTGATGACGTTACCCTTGCTCTTTGACATCTTTTCGCCGTCTTCGCCGAGAATCATGCCCTGGTGGAAGAGCTTTTTAAAGGGCTCCTTATAGGGTACGTAGCCCTTGTCGAAGAGGAAGTTGTTCCAGAAGCGCGAGTAGAGCAGGTGCCCCACCAGGTGCTCCTTGCCGCCGCAGTAAAAGTCAACGGGCATCCAGTGCTTCAACAGTTCGTAGTCGGCGAATTTTTTATCGTTGTGCGGATCGCAGTAGCGCAAAAAGTACCAGCTTGAACCCGCCGATCCGGGCATGGTGGTAGTCTCGCGCCTGCCCTTTAATCCGTGGTAGGTAACGTTAACCCAGTCCTTTGCGTTTTCAAGGGGGGCGTTTCCGCCGTGCGCCCTGTAGTCGTCCATTTCGGGGAGTACAAGGGGCAGTTCGTCGTCGCTTAAAAATACGTCCTCGCCGTTTTCAAGATGAATTACGGGCAGCGGTTCGCCCCAGTATCTCTGGCGGGCAAAAATCCATTCGCGCAGCTTGTACGTCACCGCCTTTTTGCCGCAGCCGTGTTCCTCCAGCCAGGCGGCCATTTTATCGATGGCGTCCTGTTTGTTCAATCCGTTTAAGAATCCCGAATTGATGTGCAGTCCGTTGCCCGTCCAGGCCTCCTCGGAAATGTTTCCGCCCTCAAGCACTTCGATTATCGGCAGATTAAATTTTTTGGCGAATTCATAATCGCGCGTGTCGTGCGCGGGCACGGCCATGATTGCACCCGTACCGTAGGATGTGAGCACGTAGTCCGAAATCCATATGGGCAGCTTGCTGCCGTTTACGGGGTTTACGGCATATGCGCCCGTAAACGCTCCGGTTTTATCCTTGTTCAGTTCGGTGCGTTCAAGTTCGGATTTGCTCGCACAGACCTTTTTATAGGTCTCAATTTCCTCCCTTCTGTCCGCCGTCGTTATTCTGTCAACGAGTGCGTGTTCGGGGGCGAGCACGCAGTAGGTTGCGCCGAAGAGCGTGTCGCAGCGCGTGGTGAACACGGTAAACTGTTCGTCCGTTCCGTCAACTTTGAATATTACGTTTGCGCCCACCGATTTTCCAATCCAGTTGCGCTGTGCAATCTTGGAGGATTCCGGCCAGTCGAGTTCGTCAAGCCCCTCCAGCAGCCTTTCGGCGTACTTGTTTATGTCTATAACCCACTGCTTCATGTTTTTGCGGACTACGGGATAGCCGCCGCGCTCGCTTTTGCCGTCTATTATCTCGTCGTTGGCGAGCACCGTGCCGAGCTCTTCGCACCAGTTTACGGGCGTCTCCGTGTACCGCGCCAGCCCGGCTTCGGCAAGCTGTTTGAATATCCACTGCGTCCACTTGTAGTAGGATGGATCGCAGGTCGAAACGGTCTGCGTCCAGTCATAGGAAAGCCCCAGCATCTTCAATTGCGACGTGAACGTGGCTATGTTCTGCTGCGTAAAACCGCCGGGGTGGTGTCCCGTGTTTATTGCGTACTGCTCCGCAGGCAAGCCGAAGCTGTCGAATCCGATGGGGTGGAGCACGTTATAGCCCTGCATTCTCTTCATTCGCGCTATTATGTCGGTCGCCGTATATCCCTCGGGATGGCCGACGTGCAGTCCCGCGCCCGAAGGATAGGGGAACATGTCCAGAACATAATATTTGGGCTTGGAAAAATCATGTAGGTCGGTGTGGAAGGTGGCGTTGTCCTCCCAGTATTTGCACCATTTTTTTTCTACTTCGTTAAAGTTTGTGTAAGCCATGGCAGGTGTTTCCTCAAAATTTATTCTTAATTATTATACATTATCGCCCGTGCGGTTGGCAAATATTTTTTACGATAAATAGCCGCTATTTAATTGACAAAATTGATTAAAGAGGATAAGATATTAACAAGTGAATACCGCAGGGGACAAGTACCCGCCGCAGACTTTTTTCAGAGAGCGCGCCCGCAGGCTGTAAGGTGCGTAAATATGCGGCAGAGGGAAACCGCCCGCAACCAATGCGGAAATTTTAAAGAGCGGTCGTTTCGACAATTAAGGTGGAACCGCGCAAAAATTAAAGTTTGCGTCCTTAAACTGATTTTAAAATTGGTTTAAGGATTTTTTTATGGAGAAAACAACTATGAACGTATTTTTAAAGAACGGCGATTCAATCAATGTTGAAGAGGGCGCAACGTGCGCCAAAGCCGCGTCGGCAATATCCGAAGGCCTTGCAAGGGCGGCCGTCGCCGCAAAGGTAAACGGCGTGCTCGTCGATCTCTCGCACAAACTTGAGGAAGGTGACAAGCTGGAACTGGTCACTCTTGCCGACAAGGAGGGGCTTGAAGTCTATCGCCACACCTGCGCGCATGTCCTCGCCCAGGCAGTAAAGACGATATTCCCCACATGTAAACTGGCCATAGGCCCCGTTGTCGATAACGGGTTCTATTACGATTTCGACTTCAACACCCCAATCACGCAGGACGACTTCGCAAAGATAGAAGCCGAAATGAAGAAGATAATCAAGGCAAACACGCCGATTACGCGCTTCGAACTCCCCAGGGAAGAGGCGTTGAAACTCATGTCCGACTATGACGAAAAATACAAAGTCGAACTTATAAACGACCTCCCCGAAGACAGCGTAATCTCCTTCTATAAACAGGGCAACTTCACCGATCTCTGCCGCGGCCCGCACCTGCCTTCCACGGGCAAGATAAAGGCGTTCAAACTTTCGTCCATAGCCGGCGCATACTGGCGCGGCAACGAAAAGAACAAGATGCTCACCCGCATCTACGGCGTCGCGTTCGCCAAAAAGGATGAGATGCAGGCGTATTTCGATATGCTCGAGGAGGCCAAAAAGCGCGACCACATCAAACTCGGTAAGGAATTAAAGCTCTTTGCTCTCCTCAACGAAGGTAAGGGATTCCCCTTTTTCCTTCCCAACGGAATGGTGCTCAAAAATATCCTCGTCGATTACTGGCGCGATCTTCACCGCAGGGAGGGGTATGTCGAAATCCAGACGCCCATCATTTTGACGCGCAACCTCTGGGAAAATTCCGGCCACTGGGAACACTACAAGGATAACATGTATACCACCAAAATAGACGGCGAGGACTGCGCCGTCAAGCCCATGAACTGCCCCGGTGGTATGCTTGTATATAAACTCTGGCCACACAGCTATAAGGATCTGCCCATAAGAATGGGCGAGATGGGGCTTGTCCACCGCCACGAAAAGAGCGGGCAGCTCCACGGCCTCTTCCGCGTGCGCTGCTTCACGCAGGACGATGCGCATATCTTTATGCTGCCCGAACAGATAACCGACGAGATCAAGGGCGTAGTCAGGCTGACAAACAAAATATATTCCCAATTCGGATTTAAATATAAGATTGAACTCTCCACCCGTCCCGAGGACAGCATGGGCACGGAGGAAGAGTGGAACATGGCAACCGACGCCCTCAGGAAGGCATTGGACGAACTCGGCCTCGAATACGAGATAAACGAGGGCGACGGCGCGTTCTACGGGCCTAAAATCGACTTCCATCTTCAGGACAGCATAGGCAGAACGTGGCAGTGCGGCACCATTCAGCTCGATTTCCAGATGCCTCAGCGCTTCGAACTCGAATACACCGGCGAGGACGGCGCAAAGCACCGCCCCATAATGATCCACCGCGCCATCTTCGGTTCGATAGAGCGCTTCATCGGCATTCTCATCGAACATTACGCGGGCAAGTTCCCCGTATGGCTTGCGCCCGTTCAGGTCAAAGTGCTCGCCATTACAGACAGAACCAAGGATTACGCCGAATGTGTCTGCGCAATGCTCAAAGAGCGCGGAGTGCGCGCCGAAGTAGATACCCGCAGCGAAAAGATCGGCTATAAGATCCGCGAAGCCAAGCTCGAAAAGGTGCCCTATGTTCTTGTCGTCGGCGACAAGGAGGCAGAGGACGGCACCGTAAACGTCAACAAGCGCGGCGACGAGGAGAAATTCAGCATGACAAAAGAAGCCTTTGCCGACCTCGTTATAAAGGAAAATGACGAAAAAATCGTATTCTGATAAAAAATCGTTTGACAAATGCCGCCGTATGCTGTATTATATACGGGTAAGCAAAGGTTATCCCTTTCGCCCTGACCGTAGGTACAGCGGCATATAATGTAGTTTTATTCGCGGCAAAGCGGTAATATTGCATTCTTCGGGATAGGCCTGTGCTTATCCCGATTATTTTTTATCCGATATGAGGAATATGGAAAGAAAAGATTTTTATCAGGTCAATCAACAGATAAGGGACAGGGAAGTAAGATTAATCGATTCCGAAGGCAACATGGTGGGCGTCATGCCCGCGTTCCAGGCTCTTCGTCTGGCCGAGGAGGCCGATCTGGATCTCGTCAAAATTTCCCCCAATGCCGTGCCTCCCGTGTGCAAGATAATGGATTACTCCAAATTCAAGTACGAGCAGGCAAAGAAGGAAAAGGAAAACCGCAGGAATCAGACGATAGTCGAACTAAAGGAAATAAGGCTTTCCATGACTATCGATGTCGGAGATATCGCGGTAAAGACCAAACAGTGCCTCAAGTTTTTGGAGCAGGGCAACAAGATAAAGGTCTCCATCCGCATGAAGGGGCGCGAAAATTCGCGTTCGTATCAGGGCGTAAAGGTAATGGAGGATTTTTTTGCAGGCTTGGGCGGCAAGGCCGTTCAGGATAAAAAGCCCACAGCGGAAGGCAGATTCATCACAATGATGCTTTCGCCTGCAAAGAACTGAGGTCAAAACGCGGTTCCGGTAATTAAATGTTTATTTCGCGGCGGCTCGTCCGTCCGTTCAAATTTGTAAAATATTCAGGAGGATAAATATATGCCCAAGCAGAAGTCGCACAGCGGTTCTAAAAAGCGTTTCTGGCTCACGTCTACCGGCAAGGTCAAAAGGCCCCACGGCGGCAAGAACCATAAGGCGGAAACAAAAAACAGAAAGAGAAAGAGAAATTTGCGTAAGAACACCTTAGTTTCCACTACGCAGGAATCTACCGTAAAGGGTATGATTCCCTACAAGGCATAAAGGAGGAGGACACAGAGTATGCGTATCAAAAGGTCTGTAAACGCGCTTAAAAAGCGCAGAAAGATAATGCGCCTTGCAAAGGGCTATTTCGGAAACAAATCCAAGTCCTACAGAATTGCAAGGGAAGCCGTAATGAAGTCCCTCAACTATGCTTTCATCGGCAGAAAGTTGAGAAAGCGCGATATGCGCTCCCTCTGGATCGCGCGTATCAACGCCGCAGCTAGAATCAACGGACTTTCTTATTCCAAGTTCATGCACGGTCTCAAGGCAGCGGGCATCAACCTCAACCGCAAGGTTCTGGCCGACCTCGCCGTCAACGACGCCGCAGCATTCGCCGCTCTTGCCGAAAAGGCCAAGGCAGCCGTTTAATCAGTTTTTTCGGGGTAGTTGACATGTTTGGCAGCTACCCTTTAAAACGTATATGGTCATAACTTCGCGCTCCAATCCGCTCGTAAAAAAAATAATTTCGCTCTCCGATAAGAAGTTCCGCAAAAAGTACGGCGAATATCTCGTAGAGGGCGTAAAGCCCGTAAGCGAATGTATTGCCGCGGGCTGTAAAGTCACGGGCGTCATATGCACTCCCAGGCTCGAAGGCAGCTTTGAAAACGCCGTAGTCGTCTCGGAGGAGGTCTTTAAGGCCCTTTCGGACGAAAAGACTCCGCAGGGCGTAATGGCCACCGTGGCGCTGCCCCAAACTTGTGCGCGTCCGCCGCGCGGCGCATGTCTGCTGTTGGACAGGCTTCAGGATCCCGGCAACGTCGGCACGATAATACGCACGGCAAACGCGGCGGGGTACGAAGATATTTTCCTCGTCGATTGCGCCGATCCCTTTTCGCCGAAGGCCGTAAGGGCGAGCATGAGCGGCATATTCTTTGTGAATGCCGTGTGCTGCACGCTTTCCGAAGCTCTTTCGGCTCTGGAGAACGTACCTATTATGACCGCGGATATGAACGGAGAGAACATCTTCGCCTTCAGCCCTCCCGAAAAATTCTGTCTGTGCATAGGAAACGAGGGCGGCGGCGTGAGCGAACAGATCAAAAATTTAAGTTCACATACAGTAAGCATACCCATGCGCAGCACATGCGAAAGTTTAAACGCCGCCGTATCTGCGGCAATTGCCATGTACGCGCTGAAAAATAACGTAAAAGAGGTGCAATAAATGTCAGGTCATTCCAAATGGCACAATATAGCAGCAAAAAAGAGCAAGACGGACGCCGCCCGCGGCGCTGTGTTCACCAAGATCGGCCGTGAGCTTGCGGTTGCGGCAAAGGGCAACCCCAATCCCGAAACCAACTCCAAGCTGGCCGACGTAATCGCCAAGGCCAAGGCCGCCAATATGCCCAACGACAACATCAAGAGGTCGATAGCCCGCGCCGCAGGCGAACTTTCCGGCAAGGACTACAAGGAACTCACATACGAGGGCTACGGCGTTGCCGGTTCGGCGGTAATAATCAAGACTCTTACGGATAACGTAAACCGCACTTCGGGTGATATTTCTTCCACCATGTCCAAGTGCGGCGGACAGATGGGCAAGCCCGGCTGCGTCAGCTACCAGTTTGATAACAAGGGCGTGATCGTCATCGAAAAGACCGTCGCTTTGGACGAGGACACCATGATGGAGTACTGCCTGGAGGCAGAGGCGGAGGACTTCGTCTCCGAAGAGGACGTCTACGAAGTTTACACCACCCCCGAAGCCTTTTCGGCCGTGCGCAAGTACTTTGAAGATAAGGGCGTAACCTTCCTCGAAGCCGAAGTTAAAATGGTTCCCCAAAACACCATCACTCTGCCCCAGGACAAAGTGGCAACCTTTATAAAGATGATCGATAAACTCGAAGAACTGGACGACGTGCAGAACGTCTACCACAATGTAGACCTCCCCGAAGAGGACGAAGAGGACTAATTTTTTCTCTTTTCAGTTGCATTCCGGCTCTAAAAATCATGCAAAAACGTTGAGCGGCGGCGCTTTTTAAAGCGCCGCCGCTCATTTTAATTTGTTAAAATTTTACACGTGCGATTTTAAAGGTCATTCCTTTGCAATATCCCCGTCAGTGCATTGTACCGTGTAACTGCCTGTGCTGTAATCCCAGGTTCCCCCTTTTTCAATCGCATTCCATTCCTCAATGGTTCCGTTGAAGTATATATCGGTAAGGTTGCTGCACCTAGAGAATGCACTACTCACTATTTCCGTCACGCTGTCCGGAATAGTGATGCTTGTAAGAATGGTGCAAGAATCGAACGCATAATCGCACAGGCAATTTGAGTATATGGACTTATGGCGTTTATCGGACGCGACCTTTGAAATGAGATGTTTTTGCTCGTTGAGTTCAAGTTCATGGATTTTAAAGAATTGCTCGTTCGGTTTTTGCCAACTATCACGCCCCATATTGAGCTTGTTTGCTTGCCTTGCTCATTACATGAAATTCGGCTTGCAAAACAGTCTTCGTATTAAGCGCAAAAACGCAGGATATCAAAGCTGTAAACCCATTGAACGTCGATAATTTAGAGAAGAGTGCGCGCTTTTTATCGAACGAGATTGTGCCGCGGGAATCCTTGATGGCGGCACAATTGGTTTTTATGTAATGCAAAACGGGACGGTTACCGTACATATCGCGGCGACAGGGGAAGTTTTACACCGATAGATTTAAGTGGAACAACGCCTAAAGCAAAAGCCATCGGATATGCAATCCGATGGCTTTTACTTTACATCCGCTCGCTTGAAAGTGCAATTCTTATTAGAATATAATTTTGATTTTATTCCCTATTGGAATTGTGCTTTAGTGGGGGATCTTTACTTTAAGCCTGATACGTAAGCTGGATTTTGCCTGTTTAAAAGCGAAATAATTGTGGCGTTTTCGTTGCCTAAAATGAAGCAGATAAAGTAATCGCCATGTGGCGCCTAATTTCCTGTGTTAGACTTTCTTCGTCTGTTTTGCAGATTTTACATGTTAATTTAATTGCTTAATGTTGTATAATGTGTTATAAACAATAAAATATTATATGGAGAAGGTTTATGTCTAATAAACAATCAGATATAATTTTAACATGCTCGCAATGTGGGTGTAGGTTTTTTTTACTGTTGGAGAGCAGCAGTTCTATAAAATTAAAGGATTAAATATTCCAAAATTTTGTAAATCTTGCAGAGAGCGTAAAAAAGAAATCGCGGTAAAAAAAGAAGAACGCCGTGCTTCTTGGGTTCCCAGAGCATGCTCAACCTGTTATTTTAGAGATTTTGAGTGGGAGGGATACGACAATCATAAGCGATACTATTGCAGAAGAAGTAATGCTTATCTTTCTAATGATGCGCCATGCAAATATTGGACAAAAAACCCTAATTAAAAATGTAGGTTACATACAAGCCCATCAGGACAAGTGCGGAGGTTTAATCCTCCGCTGAAAGTGCTCGTGGGTGGACTTCAAATTTGAGCGGCGAGGACGGCAGAATTTGCCGCCCTCGCCGCTTTTCGTCTTACACAATGGGAATTGCGCTAGTGGGGAATCTTTACTCTATTTAATAATCTTATATTGTAAAATAAAGTCGTGTAATATATTATTTTAAACAATTAAAATAGTATGTTTTTAAGCGAATAAATCTTTACGGTTTACGCAAATTAAGGTTACAAGCGGCAACGCTTTGAAAATAGTTTGTTCGTCAGGGCGTTGTTGCGGTCTGGCGGATAAACGCGGGGATTATTCCGCAAAAGCGGGGTAATCCCCTATGTTGTATAGAGTATTTTTTTAAAGGTCGGTAAATAAAATAATATATGTTAACAAAAAAGCGCGTTGTATTCTTAATTCTCATGGCGGCCGTGCTGATAATCGCGCCCGTGCTGACGCTGCTGTCAATTTCCCGGTCGTCGCACGAGGACGGGGAAATGCAGGTGATAAATCTCTGGCAGATAGACAGCTTTGAAGGCGGGCGCGGCTCGCGCGCGCAATATCTTAAAAATACCGCCGAAGAATGCTTTAAAGGTACGCGCACGTATATCACAGTTACCACGCTTTCGGCCGACGCGGCGCGGCAGAATATTGCGGAAGGAAATATTCCCGATATCATATCCTACGGCGCAGGATTTTACGGCATCGAAACGCTTACCAACCCGCGCGATTTCACATACAAAACGTGGTGCCGCGGCGGATACGTATATATTACGTTGGATGAAGATGCCGATTTTTCGGACATAAACGACAAAAACACGTTGATAAATTCGGGCAGGGACAATTATTCCGCAATCTGCGCCGCCTTTGAAGGCCTGTCCCGCTGCGACAGCGCCACGCCGACTTCGGCATACGTAAAATTGATTGCGGGCGAATACAAATACCTGCTCGGAACGCAGCGCGATCTTTACAGAATGGAGACGAGAGAGAAGAGTTATAAGGCGCGGGCAGTCACTTCGTTCAACGATCTCTATCAGAATATTTCCATATTGATCGAAGGGGAAAATTATGATAAATGTGCGGAGTTCGTAAATTTCCTTATGCGCAACTCGTCAAGGGTTTCAACGCTTGGCATGGTTGCGGACGGCGCTTCGTGTGAGGGCGCGCTTGCGGAGATCCAGTGCGCCGACTGCGAATATAAAATAGAAGGTTTTGCAAGCGAGGCGTTTATAAAGCAACTGAACGGCGCACTCTTAAACGAAGATTTAAATTCTTTGAAAAATTTATTAAAGTGATTGAAAAAGGACATAAAAAATGCTATTATATAGAGGCGGAGATTTTAACGCACTTCTCTCGCGCATGAAGGATATATCGTCCGTCGCGCGCGATGAAAATTTTACCTTTTCAAAATACACAACTTACGGCGCGGGAGGGGGAGCACACTGCGCGTATTTTCCCAAAAACTCTGTAGAGTTCAGAGCGCTTATCGAATACGCGTTAAAACATAATATAAATTATTTTGTGCTCGGCGACGGCTCAAATGTGCTCGCCTCCGAGGAGCAGTTTGACGGCTGGGTTATCTGCACGAAGAATCTGCGCGGAATAATCAGGGTAAAAGAGGATAAAGTTTTTTGCCTCTGCGGAACGCCTCTCTCTTCGCTTATGAATTATTGCAAAGAGCGCGGTTGCGGCGGATTGGAATACCTTGCCGGCATTCCCGCAAGCGTGGGAGGCGCAGCCTTCATGAATGCGGGGGCGGGAGGGGAGTACATACAGAAAAATATTTCGGCCGTAAAAATTTTTGACGGGAGAATGCGCAATTTATCTAAAGTAGCTTGCAATTTTAGTTATAAGCATAGTACTATGCGTGATATAAAATGCGCAATTCTAGGTGTATTTTTATCAGTTAACAGACAAAATCCCGCCATTGTGTCTAAAAATATTAAAGAAAGGCTGGCTGCGCGCTCACGTTTGCCGAAGGGGAGAAGTTGCGGCTGCGTATTTAAAAATATACCTCTGCCGAATGCCGAATTATTACATTTTCTTAAAAAATTATATGGAGACAAAGGGGGCTTTGCACTTGAATCGATGTGCTCTGCCAAGTTTTCGGACGGCAAATTTTACTCTGCTGGCAGACTGATCGACGAATGCGGGCTGGGCGGTCTGGGCAGTTCGCGCTGTTTTGTCTCCCCGGTTCACTGTAATTTTATTATAAATAACGACGCCGGGAGTGATGAAGTTTACGATCTCATCATGCGCATCAAACATCTCGTCAAACAGAAGTCCGGTGTTTGTCTGACGGAAGAGGTGGTGTTTGTCGGTCATTTTAATTGATGTTTTTTTATTTATTTCATCCCGTCGCGCTATATTTTTTTTCTTGAATTTTATCTCTTATTTTGATATTTTTTTACTTTACAAACTACTCTGTTACACATAAAGGAAGAAATTATGTTACTTACAGGCGATTATCATACGCATACGCCCTATTCCCACGGTAAAAATACGGTATTGGAGAATGCGCTTGCCGCAAAGGAACGCGGACTCAAGGAGATTGCCATCACCGAC
>CALVLX010000065.1 GCA_944341195.1 uncultured Clostridia bacterium | reverse complement strand
CGCTCGCTACGCTCGGTCGAAATGACAGAGGGGGGGGGTAATTAATCGGAATGGCTGGGTGTTTAAATCGGACGCTTTTGAGCAACTCTTATTTTTTTCAGTTTTATTGACGGCGGCGGCCTTTTATGGTATACTGCGGTTATAAATCAATTTTGCGGGATGTGGTGCCATGGCATACGGCGGCGATTTCGGCGAAAGGCTTAAAAATTTAAGAAAGTCTGCGGGCATGACGCAGCAGGAGCTTGCGGATAAATTAAACGTCCATCTGCAGACGGTGTCCAAGTGGGAGAGGGGCGTATCCGAACCGGATATCTCCCAGCTCGGCGAAATTTCTTCGGCGCTGGGGCTCTCGCTTGAAAAACTTTTGGGCGAAGAGGACGGCGACAGGACGTACACGGGCGATTTCAGCGCGGCGAGGCTGGGCGGCGCCATATTTTCCGTGCGTTCGGAGGCGGGCGAAAGCCAGGAACGCCTCGCCGAAATCATCGGCGTCTCCTCAGATGCCGTCTCCCGCTGGGAGCGCGGCATCACCTGTCCCGATATCGACGCTGTCAAACGGCTGGCCGCGCATTTCGGTCTGCCCGTTTCAAAGCTGTATTACGGCGTCTTCGATGCTCCGCCCCAGGCGGTTGCCGTCCGCCGCGGCGCAAAAGGACGGCTGCCCGTAATAGTTCTCTCGGCGGCTCTGGTGATTGTGGTCGCCGTCGCCGCGCTGTTGCTGGCGCTGCTGCCCCGCTATGCCTTCCCACCTGCGACGGGGTTGACCGACGAAGGCTCTTCCGATACGGAAGTGCCCGGCGAAGACGTGCCCGATGAAGATATGTCCGACGGCGATTCGGCCGCGAATATGCCGCAGCAAATACAGATAACGGTGGACGGCGAATGCGTTCTCGTCTGGGAAAACCAGCTTTTCGTGCCCGAAGTTCCCGTGCGCGAAGGGTACGATTTCACAGGCTGGGAGGACGGCGACGGCAACGAGGCTACCTTCCCCATGCTTGCCGAAGAGGGCGATGTGTTTTACGCGCAGTTCGTCCCCCATGAATACAGTATAGAGTACTGGCTCAACGGCGGCTATTTCGAGGGCGATGCGCCGCGTGCTATAAATGTGGAGAGCGGCTCTGTGGAACTGCCCGCCCCTAAAAAGCAGGGGCAGACTTTTGAAGGCTGGTATCTCTCCTCTGACTATTCGGGCGGGGCGGTGGAGCGCGTCGAATGCGGCTGTGCCGACATAGTGCTCTATGCAAAGTGGAACACCGCGGTATTCACCGTAAAGTACGAACTCAACGGCGGGATACTGTACGGCCGCAATCCCTCCTCCGTGACCGCCGAAGAAAGCGTCGAACTTTCGGAGCCCGTCCGCGAAGGCTATATCTTCCTCGGCTGGTTCGACAGCGAAGAGGGCGGGGAGAGGTATGAGAGCGTCGGCGGCAGGAATGCGAGCAACCTGACGCTGTACGCGCTGTGGCAAAGGCCGGACGAACGGGTCACCGTGCTGTACGAGCTGAACGGCGGCACGCCCGAAGGCGACAATCCCGCGTCCGTCGGCGCGGGCGAGGTGCACAAACTTTGGGGCGCAAGCAGGGAAGGGTACGATTTTGTCGGCTGGAACGACATGCCCGACGGCAGCGGCAATTATTATCAATCGCTCTACGGCATTACAGAAGACCTCACTCTGTATGCCGTCTTCACCCCGCGCGTATACCTCGTCCGGTATGTTTACGAGGGCATATATGAGGGGCAATCGGTAAATCCCAACTATATAACTTACGGTGAAGAGGTCGAACTTCTGCCCGTCTGGCTGTACGGCCACAAGTTTGCCGGCTGGTACACGGCGGAAGATGGCGGCAGCAAAGTCGCTGTCATAAACAAAGAAAATATTGCGGACATAACCACGCTCTACGCGCGGTTCGAGCCGCGGGAATACACTATAACCCTGGATGCGAACGGCGGCTCGTTGCAGACGGCGAAGGGAGCCGGAGAGCAATATACCTTCATTCTGCGGTTCGGGCAGAGCGTAGAGCTGCCCGTGCCCGAATACGGCGGCTATGAATTCCTGGGGTGGGAAAACAAGAGCGGCGAATACATCTCGCGCATAGATTCAACAAACATCTGCGACATGACGCTCACTGCGGAGTGGCGCCCCACTGATGTGAGGTATAACATCACATATGTGCTCGACGGCGGCGTTCTGAAGGAGGAGAATCCCCAAAGCGTGCTTGCGGGACAGGTGATACCCCTCAACGAGCCCGTGCGCACGGACTATATTTTCCTCGGCTGGTACGACAATGCGGGCGGCACGGGCAAGAGATATTATTCCACGCCCGCGGACAGATCCACCGATCTGACGCTGTACGCCATATGGCAGCGCGTAGTCGTCAACGGCGATTACAGGGATTTTACCTATCAAAAGGACTCTTCGTCCGTTGTGATTACCTCATACACCGGCGCATATGGCGAAGATATCGACCTTGTCATCCCCTCCGTGATAGACGGCCTGCCCGTGACGGGGCTGGGGACGGACGAACCTTACGCGACCAATCATAACGGCTGGCCGCAGAGCATATTCGGGGAAAGTCCCGTCTTCCGTTCGGTGACTATACCCGAAGGTGTGACGTCGCTCAACGCCTGCGTATTCTTTGATATTACCGTGCTCGAGCCCGTGCACATGCCTTCCACCGTTACATATATAGGCAAAGACTGCTTTGCCTACTTCAACGGCGAAGTGTGCTTTTCGTATGAGGGCAACCTCAAAAGAATAGGCGAAGGCGCCTTCCATCGCGTCACCTTCAGGGGTACGCTCGAAGTGCCTTACGGCGTGGAAGTGCTGGAAAGCGGCGCCTTATACGGCGTCCGCACCACGGGCATAATCCTTCCGCACACCGTAGAGGTCATCATGGCCGACGCTCTCTATCAGCCAAACGGATATGTGCAGCAGGTGTTTATTCCCTCTTCGGTGAAATATCTCGCAAGCTATACTGGCACGGTGTACACCGATATGAGCGAGGAGGAGATAACCTCCCTGTACGGCGAAGCGTGGGGGCCGATATATGCGGATATATGTGCGGGCACGGTCACGCTGAACGACGGCGAAAATACCCAAACGATGTCGGGCTATGCGTTCGATCTGCCCGTTGCGCACAGGGAAGGCTATACCTTCCTGGGCTGGCAGGACGAAAGCGGACAATTTGTGCCCGACTGCTATATACCGGGGCGCGACGCCGTCTTAACGGCCGTGTATGAGGAAAAATGTCAATCGGACGGCAGAACGGCGGCCACCGCGGCAACCGTGGAGGCGGGGGAGGCCTATGAATACACAGCCGTAGACGGGCAGAATTTTTATCTCAATCTGAACGGGTTGGGCAAGTGCAAGATAGCAATCTCCGTAAGCGAGGGGAGAGCCGAAATATACAGGTATCGCGATCAGTCGTGCGAGTATGTGCAAAACGGAGGGACTATCGACTATTTGCCCGGGGATAGCTTTGCGGTGTATGCCGAATACATTGCGCCCGGCACAAAAATAACAATACGCATCATGGCGCTGTAACAGGATACAATGTTTAAAAAGGCGGGCGGCAGCCCGCCTTTTTTGCGCGCCGGTCGGGGCGCGCCGCGCGGCCTTTACGGCCGCTTTTTTTGCGCCGATTTTTCCGATTAAGCGCAAATTGCGGAAAATTAAGCGAGATTCGCGTGGCGTTCCGCGAACGGGGCTAA
>CALVLX010000064.1 GCA_944341195.1 uncultured Clostridia bacterium | reverse complement strand
GTGAGTTCGGCATTGAAAAAAGCCGCATTTTCTCCGAGAAGAAAAGCGGCAAAGACTTTGAAAGGAAAGAATATAAACGCTTATTAAAAAAACTTAACTGCGGCGATCTGCTCGTCATAAAGTCCATTGACTGGTTGGGGCGCAATTACAGTCAGATAATAGAAGAATGGAACAGAATTACAAACATAATCGGAGCGGACATACTCGTGTTGGATATGCCGCTATTAGACACCCGCACGAAAGCAGATACTTTGGTCGGAAAGTTCATTTCGGATATTGTGTTGCAGGTATTGTCTTTTGTGGCGGAGAATGAGCGGGAAAGCATAAAGGCGCGGCAAGCCGAGGGAATAAAGATTGCACATCAAAAGGGCGTCCGTTTCGGGCGCCCTTCGTGCGTCTATTCGGAAGAATTTTTGTCCGTTGCAAGAGATTATCTTTGCAAACGAATAAAATTGCAGACCGCCATGCAGTTGCTTGACCTGAAGCAGAGCAATTTTTTCTATCATATGCACAAACTCAAGAATGCCATTGGGTAGGTGCGGCGGGCAAAAATGCAAATAACGCAATTTAGTTGACTAAAGTAATGAAATGTTATAAAATAATAAAAATAATCTTACGGGGCAAAAACAATGCGGCTTGTAATAAAGGTGGGAACTTCCACGCTCGCGCACTCCACGGGCAAACTAAATATCCGCAGGGTGGAAGAACTCTGCAAGGTATTAAGCGATTTAAAGAATGCCGGACACGAAATCGTTCTCGTTTCGTCGGGTGCGATAGGCATGGGTGTGGGCAAACTCAATCTCGCGGCGCGCCCGGACGACATGCCCACAAAACAGGCGGCGGCCGCCGTGGGGCAGTGCGAACTGATGTATGTCTACGACAAACTTTTTTCGGGGTACGGCCACGTCGTCGCGCAGATACTCATCACGGGCGACGACATCGAAGACAGCGGCAGGCGCGGACACTTCGTCAACACGATGGAAAGGCTGCTGTCTCTGGGGGCGCTTCCCGTAATAAACGAAAACGATACCGTCGCCACGGCGGAAATTTCGGTCGGCGATAACGACACTCTTGCCGCAATCGTCGCCGCCAACGTCGGGGCGGATCTTCTCATTCTCCTCACCGATATCGACGGTCTCTATTCCGCCGATCCCAAACGGGACTGCTCCGCACACCTTATTGAGGAAGTGGAGGACGTCACGGATGAAATAATTTCCCTCGCCGGAGGTGCAGGCTCTGCGCTCGGCACGGGCGGCATGGCAACAAAAATTCATGCAGCCGGGCTATGCACGCGGGCGGGGATAGATATGATAATTGCAAACGGTTCCAATCCCTCTATCTTATATGATCTGATTGAAGGGAGAGGGGTGTGTACGCGTTTCAGAGGTGTAAAGAGATGACTACAAAACAAATTCTGCTCAACGCCGTTTCGGCAAAAGTTTCTGCGGCAATGCTCTCCGAAGAGGTAAAGAACAGGGCGTTATTAGCGATTTCTGATAGTATAAACAGTAATATGCGTGACATAATAGAAGCAAATAAGTTGGATATGGCCAATTCGAAAGGTACTATGTCTGACGTAATGCTCGACAGGCTGCGCCTCGACGGGGATCGCATAAGGGGCATGGCGGACGGCGTGCGCGAGGTGGCCTCTCTTCCCGATCCGGTATGGAAAAAGGAGGAAGGTTTTGTCCGCCCCGACGGGCTCAGGATAGAAAAAGTGCGCGTGCCCTTCGGCGTTGTCGCCGTCATTTACGAAAGCCGCCCCAACGTCACTTCGGATGTTGCCGCCCTCTGTCTCAAGAGCGGCAACGTCTGTGTTCTGCGCGCGGGCAGGGAGGCCCACGCCTCCGCTGCGGCAATCGTTTCGGCGATGAGGGAGGGATTGAAGAGCGTCGGCCTCAACGAAAATCTTATTAATCTCGTCGAAGATACGTCCAGGCAGAGCGCCGATGAAATTATGACCGCCTCGGGGCTTGTCGATCTGCTCATTCCGCGCGGCGGCGCCGGGCTCATTTCTTCCTGCGTGCGCAATGCAAAGGTGCCCGTAATTCAGACGGGTACGGGCGTTTGCCATGTATTTGTCGATAAGTCCGCCGATTTCGATATGGCCCTCAATATCATTGTCAACGCAAAGTGCAGCCGGCCTTCCGTGTGCAACGCCATGGAGGTGTGTCTTGTGCACTCCGATATAGCTCAAAAGTTCCTGCCTCGGCTCTATGCCGCTCTTGTTGACAACCGTCCCGAAAATAAAGTCCGTCTGATGCTCGATTCTCCCTCGCACTGCATATTGGGGGACAGGGAGTACTGTTCGCGAGCCGGAGAGGGCGATTTCGACAGAGAATTTCTCGATTATAGGATGGCCGTCGGCGTCGTCGGGGATGTCGCGGAGGCAATAGATCACATCTCCCGTCATTCCACGGGGCACAGCGACTGCATAGTCACGCGGAGCGAGGAGAACGCCTCTCTCTTTTGCAGGCTTGTGGACGGCGCCGCCGTGTACGTCAACGCCTCCACCAGATTTACGGACGGCGGCGAATTCGGCCTGGGCTGCGAAATAGGCATTTCAACGCAAAAGCTCCATGCGAGGGGGCCGATGGGCATCAAAGAACTTACTACGTATAAGTATTTTGTCCGCGGAGAGGGAAATATAAGGTAATTTTTTACGCTCATCGTCAGGTTGACTTTATCATAAGGGGCGGCGTCGCTTAAAAGCGGCGCCGCCCCTTAAAAATTTGCCTTTCGACGCCCTTTTTTTGGATTTCAACTATTGACAAAGACGGGGTATTTTTGATAAAATTTATTCGGAAAAAGGATGGTGGGAGTATGTTAGATGTATTTATCACTTCGCTCAATGCCGTAGTGCCCATTGTTTTGCTCATTCTGTTGGGCTATCTCCTCAGAAGGTTTAATTTTCTGAATGATAACTTTGTCGCGCTCGGCAATAAATTTGTGTTTAAAATATGTCTGCCGTGCATGTTGTTTGTCAACATCTATGACAGCATGGACAGTTTCAATATCGACTGGACGGTGGTCATATATTGCGTAGTCATAATCTGCGTTATATTCTGCCTCGGCCTGCTCACGGCCGTCCTGTGTACAAAGCAGAATAGGCGCAAGGGCGTCATCCTGCAGTGTACGTTCCGCAGCAATTTCGCAATAATAGGGCTCGTCCTCGTCGAAAGGCTGGGCGGCGATACTGCGATTGCAGGCATCATCTCGGCTTTTTCCATTCCTGTATTCAATATTCTCGCCGTAGTCGCACTCTCCGTTTTCGTCACGGGCGAAGAGGAGAACAGGCTTGCCGAAGGCAGTCTGGAGGCGAACGCCTGCGGAGAGGAAGTCCACCCGGCGCACAAGCAGCACAGCGCGGGCAAGATACTTTTGAATATCGTCAAAAATCCGCTCATAATCGGCGTCGTGCTCGGCCTCGTGTTTGTCGGCATCCGCGAGCTCGAACGTGCTGTCTGCGGCGGCGAAGTTCCCTTCCGTTTCGATAACCAGCTGCGCTTTTTGTATGAAGCCGTCACCGACTTAAAGTCCATAGCTTCGCCTCTCGCCCTCGTCGTGTTGGGCGGTCAGTTCAAGTTCTCGGCGGTAAAGGGCATGACAAAGGAAATTGTCGTCGCCACGGCATGGCGCATCGTACTGGCGCCCGTCATAGGCATCGGCATAGCCTATCTGCTCTCTACGTATACCGACTGGTTCAACATGAGTAATGCGGTCTATCCCACGCTCATAGCTCTCTTCGGAACGCCTGTCGCCGTCTCAAGCGCAATAATGGCGGGGCAGATGAACAACGATGAACAGCTTGCAACCCAGCTCGTCGTCTGGACGAGCATCGGCTCTGTCGTCACCATCTTCTTTACGGTATTCCTGCTTATGGCCGCGGGTCTGCTTGCGGTTTAATCTGTTTTATCCGGAAATGTCTTGTTTCCGGCATGGGGGAAATAATGAAAATTCTTGCAGTGAGCGCGCGCAGCGCATGTTTTGAACTGGAGGGCGCACAGCCCTATTTCGCATCCGATAAATTTGACGTGATTTTAAACGGCGAGGCCGTAAAACGGGAGGAACGCAACGTCTTTTCCGTATTCGGGCTGTCGCCTTCAACGCAATATCGTATAGAGGCCGCGGGGCAGAGTCTGGACTTTGTGACGCAGGGCGAGAGCGCGCTCTTCAACGTGCGCGACTTCAATGCCTGCGGCGACGGTGTGACGGACGATACTTCCGCATTCACGGCGGCCGTCGCCTGTCTGCCTGCCGGCGGCACGCTCTATGTGCCCGCGGGCAAGTACCTTTTGAAACCCGTCTTTCTCAAGAGCGATATGATGCTCTACCTCGAAAGGGGAGCAACGCTCATAGGCAGACACGAAAGGGAGGTCTATCCCATACTCCCCGGCATTGAGGACGGCGTCAACCTCGGAACGTGGCAGGGGGAGGAGGTGAATTGTTTCGCCTCGCTCATCACCGCCGTTAACGCCCGCAATCTCACAGTCACGGGGGAGGGCGTTATCGAAGGCAACGCGCCTGCCGGGGACTGGTACACAGACCACCGCACCATGCGCATCGCATGGCGGCCGCGCGGAGTGTTTTTCAACAGGTGCAGCGGCGTAACGATGTTCGGCCTTACCGTGCAGAATACGCCCAGTTGGAACATTCATCCCTATTTCTGCAGCGATGTCAAGCTGTACGATCTCAATCTCTTCAATCCCTCCGGTATGCCCACAACCGACGGCATAGATCCCGATACCTGCGACGGCGTGGATATCGCCGGGGTAAAGATTTCCGTCGGCGATGACTGCATCGCCATAAAGTCGGGCACTTTGGAGCAGGCGAAAAAGTATAAAAAACCCTGCCGCAACGTGACGATACGCAACTGTTACATGCGCGACGGCCACGGCGGAGTGGTGCTCGGAAGCGAGCTTTCGGGCGGAATAGAAAACGTTCATGTCACAAGGTGCCTCTTTGAGGGCACCGACCGCGGTCTGCGCATAAAGACGCGCCGCGGCAGGGGCAGGATAGGCATCACGGATAATATCGTCTTCGAAGATATCTGCATGGAGGAGGTAAAGGCGCCGTTCGTAGTCAATATGTACTATAACATGGGCGATACCACGGGGCATACCGAATATGTGTACACCACCGAAAAACTGCCCGTGGACGACAGAACTCCTTACATCGGCGAATTTACTTTCAAAAACATGAAGTGTACGGATGTTGCCTACTGTGCGGGCGCCTTCTACGGCCTGCCCGAGGCCCCCATAGCCGGCGTAACTTTTCAGGATGTCTCTTTTTCCTTCGATAGGTCGGCGGAGGCAGGCTTTCCCGATATGAAGGAGATCAACAGGAAGGTAAAAAACGAAGGTCTGTATTTTCAGTTTGTTCAGAGTGTCAGGCTGAAGAACGTGACAATAGAACAGCCCGAAGGCGAAGCCGTTGTTCTGGAGGGCGTAGGGGAATTTGTTGAAGAAAAATAACAGGAGCAATTTATGAAATTATCGGCAGAGGACACTTTTTACGTCGGCGTCAACGATCATGACGTCAGACTTTTTGAGGGGATCTACAGAGTTCCCCAAGGTGTTTCCTACAATTCTTATGTCATTGCGGACGAAAAAATAGCGGTAATGGACGCCGTGGACGAACATTTCGGCGACGAGTGGATAGCCAACGTCAGGGAGGTGCTGGCCGGAAGAGAGCCCGATTATATAATCATCCAGCACATGGAGCCCGATCATTCGGCGAATGCGCTGCGCTTTGCGCAGGAGTATCCCGGTGTAAAAATTGTCGGGAACGCCAAGACGTTCGTCATGCTCAAGGAGTATTTCGGCAGTGATTTTGCCGACCGCAGAGTGGTGGTTGGCGACGGCGACGTCCTTTCCCTCGGCAGGCACATTCTTCATTTCGTCTTTGCGCCCATGGTGCACTGGCCCGAAGTCATGCTCACCTACGATGAGTACACAAAGACGGCGTTTTCGGCGGACGGATTCGGCAGATTCGGCGCGCTCGACGTCGAGCAGCCGTGGGATGATGAAGCCAGGCGGTACTATATAGGCATAGTCGGCAAATACGGGAAACAGGTCGATGCCGCTCTCAAAAAGCTCTCCGCGCTCGATATCGGGCGCATCTGTCCCCTTCACGGCCCCGTATTGGAGGGCGATCTCTCGCACTACCTCGATCTCTATTCCAAGTGGGCCAACTACGAGCCCGAAACCGACGGCGTGATGATAGCCTGCGCGTCGGTATACGGACACACCAAAAGGGGCGCCGAATATCTCGCCGAGCAGCTCCGCAAGGAGGGCTGCACGGACGTCATTCTTCACGACCTCGTCACGGACGACAGGTCTGTGTGCGTGGCCGACGCCTTCAAGTACTCTAAACTTGTAATAGCCGGCATTACATACAATGCCAATCTCTTCCCCGCGGTGAGGGAATTTATCGAAAATCTCACCGAGCGCAACTACCAGAAGAGGACTGTCGCATTTATCGAAAACGGCACGTGGGCGCCCGTCGCTGCAAGACTCATGCAGGAAAAATTCGGTAAAAGTAACCTGACGTATGCCCAAAATTCGGTAAAGATAACTGCTGCGCTCGACGATAACAGCCGTTTACAGATAAAAGAGCTTGCAAAAGAGTTGATAAGTCTGTAATTTGACGGTATAATTTTTCAGGATAAAATTTTAAGGAGAGTACAAATGAATAAACTCAAAGAGTTGTGGGGTGAATTTAAAAAGTTCATTTCCCGCGGCAACGTAGTAGACATGGCAATAGGCGTTGTCATCGGCTCCGCGTTCACAGCCATTGTAAATGCAGTGACCAAGGGCATACTTATGCCCCTCGTCAACTGGGCCGTGACTGCTGCGACGGGCGGTCAGGGACTCGAAGGTCTGCGCACCGTCCTCGGCACGCCCGCGTACACCGTCGATGAGGTGACGGGACTTAACGTCATCGATTGGGCGAGCACCAACTATATCGACTGGGGCACGTTCATAAACGCCGTCATCGACTTCCTGCTCATCGCTTTGCTTCTCTTCAGCATCTTAAAGGTTTTTGTGGCTCTGCAGAATGCCGCAAAGGGTGTAAACGGCGAGGACGCCAAGGCAAAGCGCAAGCTCGTGCGTGCCAACATAAAGAATGGTATGTCCCTTGCCGAAGCTACCGCTAAGGCGGATGAAACCATTGCCGCCGAAAAGAAAGCGGCAGAGGAGGCCAAGGCAGCCGAAGCAGCCGCCGCAGCGGCAAAGCCCACTACGGAGCAGTTGCTTGCCGAAATACGCGATTTGCTCGCAAATAAAAATTCGGATAACGATTAAATTTGTACAACGCATAAGCGCCCCGCCTGTCGGCGGGGCGCTTTGATATATGTGCGGAAATAAAGATTTTCAGGGCATTTATAGTTTGTATCTCGCTTTCAACCGGTGTTTTACGGCGTCGCCGTCAACAGTTCTGCCGTTGATTACGTCGGAGAGGCCTTCATTTATTTGTTTTGCCTCATAAATTTTGCGCGCAGTCGTCTCGTTATATTTTTTATTCGTTATGACTGCCTCTGCGCCGCACTCTCCCGGTGTGGATGAGGGGCGGCTTTCTTTTGCGTGCGGGCATGTTGTTCCGTTGGCGTTTTTTGTCGTAATGGATGTCATGGCTCGGTTGTCCTCTTTTATTGGTTGATGTTTCTTCCGGCGGGAATCGCGCCTTGAGCGTTGAGCAAAGATTTTCAAAACAGCACGGTGTGCTGTTTTGTTTTGCGAAATGAGCGAGCACATACGTTTAGTGCGAGTGGTGACCGATTGCGTTTGCTTTTTCATTGCAAACGCAGAGAGCGCACGGAAAACAGCGGGTGTCCGCTGTTTTGTCGGCGGTAGAGCTCGCCGACCTTCGCAAGCATAGCTTTGCTCGCCTCCATTCGATTCCCCATTGCTTGTAAATAAAAAATGTGCCGTGCATCAAGTGCTCAGCACATTTTTGGTACTCCCGGCGGGAATCGAACCCACAACGGCCCCTTAGGAGGGGGCTGTTATATCCATTTAACTACGGAAGCATATTTAATTTGTATTCCCGCCGACAAGCCTATGGCTTGTAGCAGGTATCTGCCGAAACCCCTGAAAGGGGCCCCCTCGGCAGAGCAGCGGGCAAAGCCCTCGCGCGAACGCACAACGGCTCGAAAGGTACGGGCTGTTATCCATTTAACTACGGAAGCAAAATTTACTTTAATATAATACAACAAAGCAGTAAAAAAATCAATGATTTTTATGCCGAAATATCAATAAAATTTATGTGTTTGTCATCTTTGAAGCGCCTATGTTTTATATTGTGACGCCGTGCCCGTTCAATATACGGGCACGGCGTTCAAAGATTGTTTCAGTTACCCGATACCATGCGGTATCCCTTGCGGGGACGGTATTTTTTAATGAATATCTTGTAGCGCAGACAATATAAAACTATTGCGATAATGACTGTTCCGGCGACAGCGGCAACTATGCCGACGACCACCGGATCAAAGTCCAAAAGGTCGAGGCAGCGCACGTTTATCCACATCTGATTGATATCGGCAAGTTTTTCCCCGAAGTCGAGCATCACCACGCTGCGCGCAATGACGTTTGCCGTAGGATACTGCCCGAACAGCTGTCTGCCGCGGTTTATCTCGCCGCCGCGGTATACGGTGTAGGGGATATCGTTTGAGTATTCTTCGCCGAGGTATTCGGTGGCCGACTGCATGTTCTGCGTATCGAGCCCGAGCGCTGCCGCATCTACATAGAGGGAGTACCCGTCGCCGAAGAAGTAACTTAAATCGTATTCGTAGACTTCGGTCATCTCCTCGTCGAAATACTCTTCGTCCGAAGGATCGAATACGGCGCCGTAGTTCCAGTCCATGTAGTCGAAGATCGTCTGGTCGGCGATGGAGGAGGTGTAGCCTATATAATACATGTTCCTCACGGCGTTATCGGGGCGGGAGAGGAAGTTTATAAACGCTTCGGCGGCCTCCTGCCTCTTTTCGTTGCCGTCTATTCCCTTCTTCAGCATCACCCATCCGTCAAACCAGAGGTTTGTGCATTCGTCGGGGACGGAATACCAGAGTTCGGTGGGGTTTGTTTCGTCGCCGTCGGCTTCGTCAAGAATATACACAGCGTCACCCGACCATTGATAGTTGGCGAGCACTTTGCCCGTCACCATGTCGGCTTTGCCGCTGTCCGTTTCAAAGGAATATACGTTTTCCTTGATGTCCTTTAACATATCTTCGGCCGCGGCGATAGTCCCGTCGCCCGTGTCGTTGAGCAACCGGCTGCGTATTTCGTCGTCGGAGGTGTTTAAAAGCTCGTCCCTGTAAATTATTCCGAGCGTGGCGAAGTAAGCGTCGCGCACGTTGTCCTTTATAGTCACCTGTTTGAAGTAATCGCCGTTGTTGAGTATGCCGAACGTCGCGGCGTCCTCCTCGGTGACGAATTCGGGATTGTATACAAAACCCGTTGTTCCCCACATGTAGCAGGCTGCATAGGCGTTCCAAGTCTTGCCCTGACCGTCGTTATAGTCCTCGAATACGTCGTAAATAAAGGGGGACACGTTGTTTACGTAATAGTTTTCTTCGTCGGCGGTATCCAGAAACTGCTGCGAAAAGGGCTGGAGCTCCCCTGCGTACATGAGTTTTTCTATCATGTAGTCGGAAGGGCAGATGAGGTCGTACACGTCGCCCAGCGAAAGGCGGTTGTACAGATCTTCATTGGTGCCGAATGTGGAATATTCCACGGTCACTTCATAGTCGTGATTGGCGTTGAACCATTCCACGAAGTCGTCCACGAGTGAATTTTCCCCGATAATGCCGTCCTCTTCGGGCGATTGCGCATAGGGGTTGTATATGTCGATGAGTTCGTCTTCGCCCCAGTCGCCCAGGTCGATGTATTCTTCCCAGTTTGCCACGCGGAGGGTTATCGCGTCCTCTTCGTCGGCGCATCCGAAGAAAGGCATTGTCGAACATGCGGCAAGCATTACGGCCGCGCCCGTAAAGAGGGCTCTTCTATATTTCTGCATTTTTGTTCTCCTTGCGCCTCTTTGACGAAGTGGCGTTCATGAGTATAACTACGACAACGACTATGAGGAAGATGAGCGTGGAGAGCGCCCACAGCGCCGTTTTGATCTCCGTCTGACCGCCCTTTGTCGCGTTTACGACGTAGGTGCTTATCGTGTCGAATGTCGAAGGCTTGGTGTAGGTGGTTATAAAGTAGTCGTCGAGAGAGAGCGTAACGGCGAGCATGAAGCCCGAAAGTATGCCGGGAACGAGCTGGGGCAGAACGACTCTGAACAGCGCTTGTGCCGGCGAGGCTCCCAGATCGAGCGCGGCCTCGTAGAGGTTGTTGTCCATCTGCTTGAGTTTGGGCAGAACAGAAAGATATACGAAGGGAGCGCACAGCACGACGTGTCCCACCCCGAGGGGGATAAAGGTATCCTTGTTCACGCCGAGGAGGACTATGAGGAGTACGCATATCGAAAAGCCCGTAACGATATCCGCGTTTACGACGGGTATCTGGTTTGCCGAGTGGAGCATACTCTTGGTGAGTTTTTTGGAATAAAACCCGCCGACTGCGCCCAGCGTGCCCAGTATCGTGGCGATGGTGGCGGAGACGAGCGCCAGCGCGATCGTGCCCAGTATCATGTCGCGCAGTTCTTCGTTGGCGAAGAGGTTGATATAATTTTCAAACGAAAAGCCGTTTATGCCCGCGCCTACCGTCGTCGCGTCGGTAAAGGAGTACACTGCCAGCAGTAAAATGGGTACATATATGAAACATAGTACTATGCATAGCCACAAAACAGGGGCAAATTTCTTCATAATATCACCTCTCTGCCGCCGTTGTCGTCCTTATCGCTGAAGCGGTTTGTCACCAGCGTTATTATAAATATTATTACAAGAAGTATGAGCGAGATCATCGAACCGCTGTGCCATTCAAATCCGTTGAAGTAACTTCCTATCAGGCTGCCCATGATGTAAGTGGAGTTGTAGAGCATATCGAGAACGACGTAGTTTGTCATTGAGGGCAGCAGAACCATCGTTATGCCAGAAATTATTCCGGGCACTGAAAGGGGGAGCGTTACGCGCATGAATACGCGCAGTTTGTTTGCCCCGAGATCCTGTGCGGCCTCCAGTAAATTTTTATCGAGCTTCAAAAGGGAGGTGTAGAGGGGAAGTATCATGAAGGGCAGAAAGTCATATGTCATGCCTATCACCGAATTTATGAACGGGTAGGCCGCTATATTGCCCTCTATGGCGGTGAGTATCTCCTTGAGCGCCGTTATTCTCAATGTGAAGTTTATCCACATCGGCATTATGAACAGCAGCAACAGCACGTATTTTTTTCTGAAGCCCGAGCGCGCTAGTATATAGGCGGTGGGGTAGGCTATTGCGAGGCAGCAGAGCGTAGTCGTTATCGCCAGGGCAAAGCTGTAGATGAGCGTGCCTATCGTGTTTGTGCTCGAAAAGAAGGCTACGAGATTGTCGAAAGTGAACTGTCCCTCGCCGTTGGTAAACGCATAGTAGATGATTACCAGCAGGGGAAGTATTACAAAGAGTATCAAAAATGCCGCATACGGGATGCACAGCTGTTTTCTGTTAAAGCGCACTTTCATGTCAGTCGTTCTCCGCAGCCGTCTTGAGCGTCATCTTGATCTTTTCCTTGGGGATGACTAAACTTACATAGTCGTCCGTGTTCCAAAGGTCGGGGCAGGAGAGGACGTAATCTTCCTCGTTCTCCTCCGTCCTGACGATATAGCGGTAGTGGTCGCCCTTGTAGATCATGGAAATTATCGTGCCCTTGGCGCCGCCCTCGTCTTCGTCGTCGCTCATGGTTATGTCGTGTGTGTCCACTTCTACGTTTACGGCAACGCCCGTGAGGTCGATTTTTTCTCCAGCCGAAGTTATGAGATATCCGTCCTCGTCCAGGTGCGAACCGGGATGGAGGGTGGTGACGTCGCATTCAAATTCGCCGTCGCCGAATTCCACCGTGTTGTTCTTGGTTATTACGCCGTCGAAACGGTTGATCGTGTATACGGGCATCATCAGGTGTATGCCGTCCGGCTCTATCTTCATGCCTATTACCGAGCCGGGCTCGGCATATGAAGTCGATTGAATGACTATTTCAAATCTGCCCATTGCCACCGTTATTTCGTAGTGCACGCCCTTGAACACGGTGGAAATTACCTTGCCCTTGAGCTGGCCTTCGCCCGGTTTGCAGATTATGATGTCCTCGGGGCGGACGACGACGTCCACCAGTTGATTTATTTCAAAGTTGTCCACGCAGTCGAAGGTGGTTCCGCAGAATTTCACCTTGTAGTCGCCCACGACTGCGCCGTTGAAGATGTTGCTCTCGCCTATGAAGTCGGCCACGAAGGTGTTTACGGGCTCGTTGTAAATTTCGGTGGGGGTGCCCGTCTGCTGTATTTCGCCGTCGTTTATGACGACGATTTTATCGGACATGGTGAGCGCTTCCTCCTGGTCGTGCGTCACATAGATGAATGTGATGCCCAGCCTGCGGTGCATGTTTTTGAGCTCTATCTGCATCTCCTTGCGCATCTTTAAGTCCAGCGCGCCGAGGGGCTCGTCCAGAAGGAGAATTTCGGGTTCGTTTACGATTGCTCTGGCAATGGCCACGCGCTGCTGCTGTCCGCCCGAAAGAGTGCTCACGCTCCTCTTTTCAAAGCCCTCGAGATCGACTATCTCAAGCGCCTTTTTGACCTTCCTGTCTATCTCTTTCTTTGTCAGGCGTTCCTTTTTGACGTAAGTGTCGCCCGCGTCGTTTTTATAGGTGTTCGTCACCCTCTTTAGGCGGAGGCCGAAGGCTATGTTTTCAAACACATTGAGGTGGGGGAAGAGGGCGTATTTCTGGAATACGGTGTTTACCGGCCTCTTGTTGGGGGGAAGGTTGGAAATATCTTCGCCGTTCAAAAGTATTTTTCCCGAAGTGGGCAGGTCGAATCCCGCGATCATGCGCAGCGTCGTCGTCTTGCCGCAGCCCGACGGGCCGAGGAAGGTTACGAATTCGCCCTTCTTGACCTGAAGGTTGAAGTTGTCAACGGCCACGGTTTCGTCGTCGAATACTTTTCTCACGTCAATCAATTCTATGATGTTCTCATCGGTCATAGCTCTTTCTCCTTAAAAGTTGGGCGGCGTGGAAATCCACAAAAATTTCGCGTTGCTCTTGCCGCAATTTGTTATCCTGTGCGATTTATCCGCCGTATAATAAAAGGTTTCACCCTTTTTGCATATATAGATGTGTTTGCCCAGTTCGATTCTCAAGCGCCCTTCGAGCACATACCCGAACTCTTCGCCGTCGTGGGGGAAGTCGAGTGGGGTGGATGCGCCCGACATCAGCTCTACCAGCACGGGCTCCATTTCGTTTTTCTGCGCGTTGGGGATTATCCATTTGAGCAGCATTCCGTCATCGCGCTTTTCTATGAAGTCGTCCGACGAGAACACGACGCGCGCGTCGTCCTCCTTTTTGAAGAACTCGGCGAGGTCTGTCCCCAGTGCGGAGAGTATATCCATCAGAGTGGCTATCGAGGGCGAAGTCACGTCGTTTTCAAGCTGCGAAATATATCCTTTGGTCAGTTCGCATCTGTCCGCCAGCTCCGCCTGCGAAAGATTCAACTGCAGCCGCAGTCTCTTTATTTTGGCTCCTATATCCATTGCGTCCGCCTCGGTGTGTAATAAAATTGTAAACTATTTGTTTACTTTTGCTAAACGGTTAGAATTATTAAACTAAAAGTTTAGTAAAAACAAACCGAATATGATTATAAATATCTTTTATGCCGCTGTCAACATCTTTGAATGCACGCGCGCAATAAAATTGTATATGATAGAAAATTTCATAATAATTTCATAATCTGAAAATTTTTTACATATTTGGCGGCGGTGCCGCGCGTATGTGAACGGTAGTATTGCGCGTATATGAAATAATTATATTGTCGCGCCTCGTGCACACGCGCGAAAGGACTGGCTTAAACCGCATTCGGGAACTGCGGCGAACGGTGAGTTGCTTCCATCTGTACAAAGGTGTGCCGACCGCTTGCCGTTATTTGCGCGTTGTGGTATAATCACGATATGTATCTCGACGACGTATATCGCAATATCAAGAGGGGAAGGAGCATTCTCTTTGACGCAAAGAGCGCATGTCTATGCGGTCTTTTGTCCGCATTGGGGGCGGCCGAACGGCGCGTCGCCGTTCTCTGGGCGCTTGAGGGAGCCAAAATTCCCGCGGAACGGCTCGGGCAATTCTTTCCCGGGGACGGGCGTTTCCTCTCCGCCGTGCGCGCCGCGGAGGAGTGGAGCGAGGGAAAAATAAAAAGGCCCGCCGCAAGGAGGATGATACTCGCCGTCCACTCCGCGGCGGGGGAGAGCGCAAGTCCCGTTGCGGCGGCGCTCTGCCACGCAGTAGGCCAGGCCTGCTCGGCCGTGCAGTCCCCGAGGCACGCCCCGGGGCTTGTCTTTTACGAGCTCACGGCCGTTGCGCGCGAAAGCCCCGCAGAGCTCGACGAAGAACGCAACAAACAAAAAATAGAGAGCTATTTCGAACTGCTCGCAGAGGCGGAGCGACTGGCCGTAAATCCGGGAAGGTCGTGGGCCGGGTTTTTGAAGCACCAATCATGACGCAAAAAAGCCGCCGCACTCTTTGTGCGGCGGAAAATCAATATTTAAAATCGATATTATTGCAACGAAATTAAGGCGGACAATCTTTGTCCGCCTCTTTTAATTGGGTATAAGTTTAGTTTATGCCATTGCGTTGAGTTTTTTGGCAAGTCCCGACTTCTTGTTTGCAGCCGTGTTCTTCTTGTAGATACCCTTGCCTGCCGCGCTGTCGATGAGCGAGCATACGGAGGGGAACATCTCGGTTGCGGAAGCCTTATCGCCGGAATCTACCGCCGCGGTGAACTTTTTGATGGCCGTCTTTACTTCAGACTTGATCATCTTGTTCTGGGCAGTTTTCTTTTCGATAACCAAAGTACGCTTCTTTGCGGATTTTATGTTGGGCACGTCTAGTCTCTCCTTTTGGAAATAATGTCTTCTTTAAATCTTGAGTAATTTTATCATAAATTTATACTCTTGTAAACTGTTTTTCGTCGCTTTTATAATTTTTTTAATATATTTTTTGCGCGCGTAATATTAATAATAATATGTGCGGAGAAAGAGAGCGGGGTGGGCGCCCCGTATGCGTTTTCGATAGCGGCGCCGGCGGGCTGAACCTTCTGTATGAATGCGCCTCGCGCCTCAGGCATACGAGTTTTTGCTATTTTGCCGATAATTACAATGTTCCCTACGGCAGTCTTCCGGCCGGGCGCATCCGTTCCCTCGTGTCGGGGATATTCGAAGAGATCTCGTCGTTGAATCCTCTCGCCGCGGTCGTCGCGTGCAACACGGCTACGGCCGTGTGTATCTCCCGGCTGCGCGCAAGATATTCCTTTCCGATAATCGGCATCCAGCCGGCGGTTAAACAGGCGGTAAAGACGGAGGGGGAGTGCCTCGTGCTTGCCACTCCGGCCACGCTGTCCAGCCCTTCGTTTGCGGCGCTCTGCGCGTCGTTCGGCAAGGGCAGGGTGAGGGCTGCCGCCTGTCCCGCGCTTGCGGGATACATAGAGGAACATATCTTTGAATATCCCCGCCTGGATGTCGCCCGTTTTCTGCCCGAAGGGCGTCCTTCGTCCGTCGTCCTGGGGTGCACGCACTATGTATTTGCAAAAAAGTCCATAGCGGAGCACTACGGCTGCGCCACTTTTGATGGTATTTCAGGGACGGTTGACCACTTATGTACACTTTGTGGGAAAGAGGATAAAAATAGTCTGTTTAATCAAAAAATATCCTTTTTTGGCGGCGATTTTAATAAAAATAGCAAAATTTATAGTATGTTGTCTGATATTAATAACAAATAATATATTGTCATAATTTACTAATCCCTAAAAATTTTAAAATTTTTTAAAAATATTGCTATTGGTGGTTGACAGTGGCCAAACATTGTGTTATTATTTAATTACGTTAGTTTTAAAGGGTAGACCAGCCATGGCAATGTTGACGGGTGAGTACTTCCACCAGATGGATGCAAAAAACCGAATACGTATTCCTGCCAAACTCAGAAAAGAGCTTGGCGATGAATATTACTTTGCCTACGGCACAAACAACTGCATCTTTGTCTTTCCCAAGGCCAAGATGGAGGAATACCTTGACGTTTTGGGAGCCACCAAGATTTCCGATCTCGAAGCGCAGAAGCGCGTCAGAATGTTCACCAGAACGTGCGTATCCGTGGAGGAGGACAGCCAGGGCAGAGTAACCCTCAGTCCCGAACTGAGGCGCCATGCGAAGCTCGGCAAAGAGGATAAAGACCTCGTCATCTGCGGAGCCGTGAACAGAGTGGAGATATGGAACAAAAAGATCTACGATGAGTACTTCGCCGGACAGGACGATAACTTCGACGAATTATTCTCGCAACTGGGTATATAATGGCCGGCTTTTCGCACATTCCGGTGATGCCGGAAGAGTGCATGGAAGGGCTGAACGTCCGAAGCGGAGGGATATACTTCGACGGCACCTTAGGCGGTGCGGGACACTCCTATGAAATTTTGAAACGTTCGTCCCCCGACGGAAGACTGATAGCCACCGATCTGGACGACGAGGCGATAGCCGCGGCAAGGCGCAGGCTGAAACCCTTTGAGGGGCGCTTTGAAATTTTCAAATCCAACTTCAAGGACTTTGAAAGCGTGTTTGCGCAGGCGGGCGTAGGAGAGATAGACGGAGCGTTGCTCGATTTCGGAGTATCCAGCCACCAGCTCGATACGAGAGAGCGCGGCTTTTCCTACATGATAGGCGATGCCCCCCTGGATATGAGGATGGATACATCCAACCCGCTCACGGCCGAAGTCATCCTGAACACATACCCCGAAGAACAGATAGAGAGAATACTCCGCGAATACGGAGAGGAGAGGTTCTCCTCCAAAATAGCCGCGCGCGTGGTGCAGACGCGCCAAAAAGCCCCCATAAAGACGTGCGGCCAATTCGTGGAAATAATAGAAAGCAGCATACCCAAAAAATTTCAGCAGAACGGGCCGGCCGCCCGCAAGAGTTTCCAGGCTGTGCGGATAGCGGTCAACGGAGAACTCGACGGACTGTACGAATGCGTTTTAGGTCTTACCCGAAGACTTAAAAAGGACGGCAGAATCGCCATTCTGACATTCCACTCACTTGAAGACAGAATTGTCAAGAGGGCGTTCAATCTTCTCGAAGCCGACTGCGTGTGTCCCAAAAATCTGCCCGTTTGCGTATGCGGCAAGAGACAGGAAATAGAGATAATAACAAAAAAGCCCGTTATCGCCTCGGTAAAGGAAATGGCGATAAACACGCGCTCGCGGAGCGCAAAATTGCGGATAGCGCGCAGAATTTAGTTTTTTATGCGATAAGGAGTGATTAAAAATGGCAGTCGCAACCCCTGTACTTGAGAGGCAGTCAATACAAAAGCAGCGCGAAATGACGGCAGACGAACTTCACAACGCGCAGATAAAGGAAAATTATAAGAGGCTCATCAACCCCGAACTCAACATGAGACAGGTGAGGGGAGAGACGGCCGTGTCCGAGACCGAAGACGCAATCTTCGGCGGCCCCAACGGCATTCTCCGCCGCGCCGCTGCTCCCGTACAGGAGCAGTCTGCACAGCCCGCATATACAAATCAGGCTGCCGCCCGCAATATCGTGTACGGGCAGTCCGCCGTGAGCAGCCGCCCTGTCGAGAAAGCCGAACCCTATCTCGTGCAGAATGCGCGCGCCGACGCGGATATCTTCCGCGCGGACAGCATAATAAACAGGCGCCGCGAGGCCGCTCCCGAAATAATCACCGACGTCATCGCTCCCGCTGCGCGCGAAGAGGATGAGGACGAAGATCTCCGCCCCACCAGGACGACAATACAGTATAAGACGGTGGAGGAGGCCGATCACTACAAGGCCAGAACCGCCGCGGCCGATTCGCATCAGCATGTTCTCGGCAAGCGCGAAAGAATAATAATAGCAACGTTCGTCAGCGTGGTGGTTGCGCTCTTCATTCTCGTCATCGTCAATTCGGCTGTGATAGCGGGGCTCAACAGCGAACTCGCCGCAATCGAAAGCGGCGTTGCCTCCGCACGCGAGACGCTGCAGAATGTTACCGCGCAGATAGATTTCGCCACGAGCGCGGAAAACATCGCCGACTACGCGCTGTCGCACGGCATGTATCTTCTTTAAGGAGAGCACAAAAATAAACAGATCATTATTTTCCGTAACAGTTATACAAAAGAGGTTATTGTCAGTAGTTCTGGCAATAACCTTTATTTTTTGCATAATTATCGCCCGTCTGTTCTATGTCCAGGTCATCTGGGGAAGCGAACTCGTCATCCGCGCCGCCGATCAGTGGAACAGGGAGATACCCGTCGTCGCCTCGCGCGGGCGGATATATGACCGCAACGGCAGACTGCTCGCCGGCAACCGCACGACATACGCCGTCTTTGCCCGCCCCAATTCCATCGAAGACAAGGATTACGCCGCTCTCTGCCTCGCGCCCCTTCTGGGGGAGGACGAAGGGGAGCTGCGCGAGAAACTGGAGGGCAACGCCTCGGAGGTGACTCTTGCAAGACAGGTTGAAAAACAGACTGTGGAAGACATAATAACCCTGGATATCGACGGCATTTACTACTCCGCCGACAATACGCGCGTTTATACATACGGCGATGCGCTGTGTCAGGTGCTCGGCCTGACGTCGGGGGACGGAGCGGGCATTTCGGGCATTGAAAAGATGTACGACGAAGTTCTCCGCGGGGAAGACGGTCAAATACTGTATACCACCGATATCGTAGGCAATCAGACGGAGAATACAAGCATAGTCTACGAGTGCGCGCGGGACGGCGACGACATCAGGCTGACTATCGATATGGATATCCAGCTCGCCGCCGAACAGGCAATACGCGAAGTCTACTATTCGACGGGCGCGCTCGGCGCGTCGTGCATAGTGCTCGATCCCTCAAACTTCGATATTCTGGCCATGGTAAATTATCCGTCATACGATCTCAACGACGCTCCGCGCGACGATATGACGACGCTCAACAAACTGTCGCGCAACACCGTCGTGTGCGACATCTACGAACCCGGTTCTACGTTCAAGGTGCTCACCGCCGCGGCGGATATCCAGGAATACCTTAACGGCAACAAGTCTGCCTTCTCCCCCGGCTATGTATTCAACGGGAGCAGAACGAGGACGGTGGACGGCACGACAATAAAGTGCTGGTCGGATCACGCCAACGGCAAGCACTCCAACCAGACTCTGGCGCAGGCCCTCAACAACAGTTGCAACCCCTGCTTTACGGATATAGCGCTCGCTCTCGGCACCGAAACTTTCTACGGATATCTCTCCGCATTCGGGCTGGGCAACGTCACCGGCATAGATTTTTCGGGCGAAGCGCTCGGGATGCTCGTGCCGCAGTCACTCGTGCGCGACTGCGATCTGGCGAGAATAGGGTTCGGGCAGACGGTGGCCGTCACGGGGCTGCAGCTCGCGTGCGCCGTCGCGTCGGCCGTAAACGGCGGAAAATATTACGTTCCCCACCTCATAAAGAGCTATTCTTCGGATGACGGGGAGGTGACGGAGTACGAACCCGTGCTCAAAAATACTACGATAAGCGGGGAGGCGTCGGCAATGCTGGTCTCCATGCTCGAAGGCGTAGTGCGCGAAGGCAGCGGCACGCGGGCCTACATAGAGGGCTACCGCGTCGGCGGAAAGACGGGCACGGCGCAGAAGTACGAAGACGGCGGCGTGGCCGCGGGCAAGTACGTCTCGTCATTTGTGGGCTTTTTTCCGGCGGATGAGCCGCGCTATCTCGCGCTTGTCATCGTTGACGAGCCGCAGGGCACGTACTACGGCAGCGCCGTAGCCGCGCCCGTCGCAAAGAGTATCTTTGAAGATATTATTTCAATAAAAAACATACCGCCGTCCGGGTGACGGGCGCGAGGGGAAGGATATGAAACTCTGTCAGCTTTTAAGCAGCATAAATTACATTAAACTTTCGGGGGATATGTCGGCGGAGGTCACGGGCATAAGCTCGGACAGCCGCACGGTGCGCGGGGGCGAACTCTTCATCTGTTACGAGGGTGGCAACGTCGATTCCCATACATATGCCAAAAACGCATACGAAAGGGGCGCGGCCGCCTTTGTGTGCATGTACCCGCTGGACATCCCCGCGCCGCAGATAATCGTGGCGGACGGCAGGGCGG
>CALVLX010000063.1 GCA_944341195.1 uncultured Clostridia bacterium | reverse complement strand
ATTGGGGGGAGGAAAAATAATGCTTCAAGATTTTGCAGATATAATAAGCAGTTATACGTTTAATTTGCAGCTCTTTGTTTCAGCCCTCAGCCTCGTAGCCGTGCTCAACGAAAGCTGCAGATCGCGCAGGCAGTTTGGCATTGCCGTGCTGCACGTCGCCGGCGTCTTTGCCGCGCTGTACCTCGTGTCGTTTGCCGTATTCTGTATTCTTGCCCAAACGATCGTCTCAAGCATGTGGCAGTCCTTCGCCACGTTTGCCGTCTTCGCTCTCTATACGGCATTTTTCACAAGGGGAGATGTAAAGATAAGGGCGGTGCTCTCGTTCACGCTCTTTACCATCCTTCTTTTAGGAACCGAAGTCGGCGGAGTAATGTCCTTTCTGCTCTTCGATGTGTTCAGTTCCCAGGCCGTCCGCGCGCTCTATCTGCCCGTGTCGCTCGTCTATGTGGTGGTGGTAAAGTGTTTTGATCTGCACAAGTACGACACAATCTTAACCCCGCTGTTCATCGTCGATATATTCTTTAATATAGTGGCGGCGGTGATAGCGTTGATGAACAGCTATGTCAACATGAACGGCAGCGTGCCCACGTGGTTCAACGCGGTGGTAATGTACACAATGCTCTGCACCGATTTCGTGGTCTATCTGCTGTGCTACTTCGTCGCAAGAACGACGCATACAAACCTCATGTTGTATGTCGAAAACAACTTTTCAAAGACCAATGCGTATACCCTGGAACTGTTGCAGAAAAAGAGCGAAGATCTGCGGTGCATCAGGCACGATATCCGCAACCAGTTCGCGTATATGTCCATGCTGCTCGAAGCGGATAAATACGAGGAATTAAAAAAGTACTTCGGCACGCTCGATTACAACTTCTCGTCTTCTGCCGACAGCTATATCGAGACGGGCAACCTGGTCATGAATTCGGTATTCAACATGATGGCGCAAAAGGCCGCCGCAAAGGGTATATCCTTTGAATGCAACGCGGCCGTGCCCGCGCAGCTGCCGTTCAGCGACGTCGATCTGTGCTCTCTGCTCTCAAACCTTCTCGATAACGCCGTAGAATCGTGCGTGAGGCAGAAGATAGAGGGCGCCTCCGTGGAGGTCATGGCGGCCGTCTGCGGCCAGAGCCTGTATATCAACGTCAAAAACCCCGTGGCCGAGGGCACCAATATAGGCAGATCGCTCAAACTCAGAACCGAAAAGTCCGAAGCCGGCCACGGCCTGGGCACAAAGATAGTTCGCCGGATTGCATGTAAATACGGGGGTGGGCATAATTATACGTTCTCCGTTATCAACGGCAAGTTTACGGCTGAAGTATTGCTCTATTATCCTACGCAAAAGGAGACAGCCGATGAATAAACTTACGATTGCTCTGTGCGATGACGACGAAACCGCAGTGACCATAATAGGCGGAACGCTCAAGTCGCTTTTAGATAAAAAGAACGTCGAGGCGGAAATTTTCGCCTATCTCTCCGTGCACGAATTGAGGAAGAGCATGGAATCGCGCGCCTACGACCTCGTGCTTTTGGATATCTCCATGAAGGAGGAGGACGGCATAAAATTTGCAAAGGAGATGAGGGAGCGCGGCGATAAGACGGAAATTGTATTCGTCTCCAGCAAGGAAGAGCGCGTGTTCGAAAGCCTCGGAGTCGGCCCCTTCGCCTTTGTGCGCAAGCGCCTGTTCATAGCCGATATAAGGGACATGCTCGAACATTTTCTCTCCGCCTACAACCGCGACAGCGCCAACAGCAGGGTGCTTGAACTCAGAACTTCCACGGAGATAATCCACATCAACGTGGACGACATACTCTATATCGAAAGTTTCCGCGATACGCAGAGCGTGTACTTCACAAACAAGGAACAGCCCGTAGTGCTCAGTTCAACCATGGCCGAGCTGGAAGGCCAGCTGCTCAAATACAGCTTCATCCGCATTCACAAGAGCATTCTGGTAAATGCAAAGTATGTCAGCAAGGTTAACGGGTGCGAAGTGGTGCTCAATAACGGCAAGGTGCTGTACACGGCCACCAAGCGCGCCAAGCAGGTGCGCGATGAGTATATGGCATATAACCGCGATAAAGTTTCGGCCATGTTCAAGTTAAAAAAATAAGTGCGGTATTTTAGTTTTATTAAACGTATTTTTCCGACGCATACAGCGGTTGAAGGGGATATATGCCGCAGTTAAACAGTGTATTGCAATCCGGGGCGCATCCGCGCCCCGGATGTTTTATATCCGGAGCGCGCATCATGTTTTGGGATTTCTCCGCCCGCTGCGCTCGGTCGAAATGACGGGGGGGATAATCATGCCTTGAGATTTCTCCATGCGTTCGCTGTCGCTCACTTAGTCGAAATGACAGGGGGTGGCTCGGCCGAAATGATATGGGGACATTGAAGTGACAGGAAGGTGATGTTTGGCGAAGTCAATACAATGTCATCTTGAGCGGAGTCGAAAGATCTCAAGGTTGGGGTAAGTGCGGTAGTATTATTTGATTAAAGCCTTGTTGCAACCATGCTTTGAGATTTCTCCGCTCGCTGCACTCGGTCGAAATGACGGGGCGGGGCAAGTATGGCGGCATATCATAATAAACCCTTTCGGCCTGCTCCGCAGGCCACTTCCCCCCGGCGCGGGCGGCTTTGTTTTTGCCGTTGACAGCGCGGCGGGAGGGTGGTACAATATAGGCAGGTCGGTTCGCCGTCCGCATCGGTGCGGGCGCACCGCATCAAGGGAGGACGCAAAGTGAACGGCATAGCCGGCAGGATATTTGATCTGAAGAGCGTAAATTTCAAGGCCGTCGCCGGGTACGGATTCCGCCGCGAAGGGGAGGGGTGGGTGCTCTCGCGCCCCATGCTCGGCGGACAGATGGTCTGCGTCGTAAGGATAGATTGCAAAGGCACGCCCTCCGCCAAAGTCATCGATGCGGAGACGGGCGATGAGTACACGCTCCACCTTGTGGAGGGCAGCGAGGGGCAGTTTGTGGGAATGGTGCGCGAAGAGTACACCTCTATTTTAGAAGATATCTCGCGCAACTGCTTTTACACGCGCATATTCAAGGGGCGCGGAATGGCCTTCGCCGAACAATATGTGCGGGGCAAATACGGCGACAGCCTGCAATTTCTGTGGAGCGATCTGCCCGATTGCGCCGTGCTGCGCCGCAGCGACAACAAAAAGTGGTACGCCGTATTCATGCGCGTCAAGCGCTCAAAGATTATCGGCTGCGGCGGCGATCCCCGGGAAAAGGTGGAAATAATCGACGTCCGCGCGCCGATAGAGCAGACTTCGTCGCCGGACTTCAAAATCACCTTTCCAGCCTACCACATGAACAAGAAGAACTGGCTTACGGTGATGCCCGACGGGGCTGCGGAGGACGAAATCGCGCAGTTTATCGACGTAAGCTATGCCATTGCGGCAAAGAGGGGCTGAATAATGCGCCCGCCGGCCGCTCCGGTTTTTACGGGTGGAGAGCGCGCAGAAAGGTTGCGGCGCAAAAAAGCGAAGAGTGCGCCGAATGGAAGTGTGCAAAAAAATGATAAATTATGCCGCGCGGCCGCTTGCCAATCGCCCGCACTTGTGGTAGAATATACTTACATAATTTCAAGAGGGGAAATAAGATGAAAATAGTGTTTTTCGGTGACTCCATAACAGATTGCGACAGGGACAGGGGGGACGAAAAGTCGCTCGGCAACGGCTACGTTAAGATACTTGCCGATAAGCTCCGCCCCATCTATCCCGATATGGATATCGAGCTCATAAACAAGGGCGTATCCGGCAACGAAGTGTGCGATCTCCTCGCCCGCGTGCAGAGCGACGTCATAGACTATAAGCCCGATGCCGTC
>CALVLX010000062.1 GCA_944341195.1 uncultured Clostridia bacterium | reverse complement strand
CCGAAGCTACAACAAAAGTAATCTTTATTAAGCCCGGAATAGCGCGGAAAGTGCGTTCGCCGGGCAATATCAGGCCATCAACTGCCAGAGCTGCATGACGGCCATGAGCACGAGCGGAACGGTTATGACCGAAATTAGAGTGTTGACGATAAACGCTACGGCGGCGGTGCGCTCACCCTTTTGGTACTGTTCGGCCATGGCAACCACAGTGGCCGCGGGCGACATGCACATGGCTATAACGGGCGCGAGGTAGACGTATTCGCCCTGCGGAGTACTGCCGAGGAAGGACGAGCACATAACGAAAAAGAGCGCGGCCACGCAAAACGTTATCGCGGGGGCGGCTATAAGCCTCAACGCGCCGGCCGCATACGCGCCGACATCGGTGAAGAGACTTTTGAAGGGTATTTCCGCCATGGAGATGCCGACAATTATCATGGAAAGCGGCGCGGTCATCGTGGAAAGGTATTTGGGAAATACCTGGAGCTGCGAGAGATCTTTGAACATAAAGAAGTTGAGCCCGGGCACGAAGAACAGCAGCAGCGCGACGGCCATGGAAATTATGGAGGGATTGAGCAGCACTTTTTTTAAGCTGATGTTGCCTGCGTCGCCCGTGAGCAGCCACACGCCGAGCGTCCACACCATTACGGCAAACACAAGGTTGAATATCATGAGATACATGACGGCAAGTATGCTGCCGTCCGTAAGAATTTCTATGAACGGGACGCCGAGAAATCCGCAGTTGGAAAAGACGGCTATGTAGGAATAGATGTTGGCCTTGTCCCTGTTGCCGTACCTTATGAATGCGAGTTTGCAGACAAGCAATACGGCGAACATCGCCGCAAAGGAGATTGCGGCGGCTATCATAAAGTTTTTTGCGAGCGGGGCATAGCCTATGCTCTGAATGAGCTGCCAGTCCTCTTCGGAAAACACGCAGAACGAAGATATCATCAGCGCCGGCTGACAGACATAGAGAAGAATTGCGCTCAACGCGCGCTTGGATGCGGCTTCCACAAGCCCCACCCTCTTCAGCACGAACCCCGGCACGATAAACAGCAACAATACGGCAATGGCCAGAATGACTTTTAAAAACAATGCACCCACTACTCTTTATATCCTCTCCAATTTTTTAGCGCAAATATAATACCACTTTTTGCGTTAAAGGCAAACCAATTTGCAGTCAATTTGAATTTAAAAAAATACATTTTCAATTCGCGGCACAAATTTTAAAGTGTCGGGCGGTCATAAGCTACTTTATTTGCAGTAATTAAAGCGCCCGTGCGCGGCACAATGCCGCGCACGGGCGCTTTTTTATTAAATTACTATTAAATTTTTTAATAATTTAAAATCACTTGCGGTCTGCGGAGGAATCCTTGCGGATGACGTCGTGTGCGCCGCCTTCGACTATGGATGTGGCGGACACGAGCGTGATTTTTGCCTTTTCCTGTAATTCCTTAATTGTAAGGGCACCGCAGTTGCACATTGTGGATTTGATTTTGCTCGTAGTCATATCCACATTGTCCTTTAAGGGGCCGGCATAGGGAACGTAGGAATCGACGCCCTCTTCAAAGGATAACTTTGCCGCGCCGCCGAGGTCGTAGCGCTGCCAGTTGCGGGCGCGGTTGCTGCCTTCGCCCCAGTATTCCTTTACATAGGTGCCGCCGACAAAGAGCTTTTGGGTGGGGCTCTCCTCAAAGCGGGCGAAATAGCGGCCGAGCATGACGAAATCGGCGCCCATGGCGAGGGCGAGCGTGATATGGTGATCGTGGACGATGCCGCCGTCCGAGCAGACGGGGATGTATACGCCCGTCTTTTTGAAGTATTCGTCGCGGGCGGCGCACACTTCTATGAGAGCGGTGGCCTGGCCGCGGCCTATACCCTTTGTTTCGCGCGTGATGCAGATGGAACCGCCGCCGATGCCGACCTTTACGAAATCGGCGCCGCATTCGGCAAGGAACATAAAGCCTTCCCTATCGACGACGTTGCCCGCGCCGACCTTGACTTTATCGCCGTACTTTGAGCGGATCCATTCGAGCGTCCTCTTCTGCCATTCGGAGAAACCTTCGGCAGAATCTATGCAAAGGACGTCCGCGCCGGCTTCGACGAGGGCGGGAACGCGCTCCGCGTAGTCGCGCGAATTGATGCCCGCGCCGACAACGTACCTCTTTTTGGCGTCGAGCAGTTCATTGGGATTGCCCTTGTGGTCGTCGTAATCCTTGCGGAAGACGAAATACTGCATGTTGCCCTTTTTATCGACAAGGGGCAGAGAGTTGAGCTTTTTATCCCAGATGATATCGTTTGCTTCGGAGAGAGTTGTAGTATCGGGTGCGGTGATGAGCTTGGAAAGGGGCGTCATAAAGTCCTTTACCTTGGCATCCCTGGACATGCGGCTGACGCGGTAATCGCGGCTGGTGACGATGCCCACGAGTTTGCCGTTGGGCTTGCCGTCCTCGGTGACGGCGACGGTGGAATGCCCCGTCTTTTCCTTGAGGGCGATGATATCGGCGAGTGTTGCATCGGGAGTGATGTTAGAATCGCTCACGACAAAGCCGGCCTTGTAGGCCTTGACCTTGGCGACCATTGCGGCCTCGTCCTCTATAGACTGCGAGCCGTAGATAAAGGATACGCCGCCGCACCGCGCGAGGGCGAGGGCGAGATCGGCGCCCGATACCGACTGCATTATGGCCGATACCATGGGAATGTTCATCTCTATGGCGGGTTTTTCACCCTTTTTGAATTTGACAAGCGGAGTTTTTAAAGAAACGTTAGAGGGGATGTGTTCGCTGGAAGAATACCCGGGAATGAGGAGGTATTCGTTGAAGGTGTGTGAAGGTTCGTTGATGTAAGTTGCCATTTGTTCTCTCCTTTACCTCTTTCTTTTTGTGATTTTGCTTAATTTCTTTAGTTATTGATTAGAGATTATACCACAAAACTTTTTAAAAGACAAGCGTTGAAAGATAAATTAACCG
>CALVLX010000061.1 GCA_944341195.1 uncultured Clostridia bacterium | reverse complement strand
GTTTATAATCTATCAGGGGCATGGCCGCATCGAGGCATTTTTTATAGCCCTCCGCGCCCTGCTGTTTTATGACGTCGTCGGGATCGAGCCCGGCGGGACGGGGAACGACTTTGACGTTGAGCCCCTCGCCGCGGAGTATGTCCAGCCCGCGCAGGTTGGCCTTCTGGCCGGCCGCGTCGCCGTCATACGAGCTGAGGACGGTATCCGTGTACCTCTTTATCAGCCGCGCCTGATCCTGCGTGAGCGACGTGCCCATGCTGGCGACGACGTTCTTAAAGCCCGCGGTGTAGAGCGAAATGGTGTCCATATAGCCTTCCACCATTATGACTTCCCTTATATTTTGGCTTCTTTTGAGCTTTTTTAAAAGATTTATATTGTAAAGAGTCTTACTTTTGTTGAATACGACCGTCTCCTTGGTGTTTTTGTACTTTGCGAAATCGGTCTTTTTGAGTACGCGCCCGCCGAAGGCAATGACTTCGTCCAGCGCGTTGATGATGGGAAAGATCAGTCTGCCGCCCTGTGCGTCAACGAGGCGGCCGTCCACCTCGTTGACCGTGCCGCTGTCGAGCATGTCCTGTTTTGAATAGCCCTTTTGGAGGAGAAAGCGCGGCAGATCGGTGAAGTTGAGACTGGCGCCCAGCCCGAAGGCGCGGACTACCTTTGAATCTATTCTGCGGTTGAGTATGTACTGTATGTGGGCATCGGCGTTGCCCGAATTGAGATTATCCAGATAGAAGTGCGCGCAGTCGTTCATTATCTTTAAAATGGTATCGCGCCTGCGCTTGTTTTCGGCCGTGCGGCGGCTATCGACGGCCGTCTGCGGCATGGGCAGCCCCGCCCGCTCGGCGAGCAGTTTGACCGTATCCATGAAGTCGAGCGATTCCATCTCGGAGACGAGTTTTATTACGTCGCCCGACGCTCCGCAGCCGAAACAGTGATAGAACTGGCCGCTTTCGTTCACGGAAAAGGAGGCCGTCTTTTCGTGGTGGAAGGGACAGCACGCCCAGTAGTTTGCGCCGCGCTTTTCCAGCGAAAAATATCCGCCCGCAACATCGACTATATTGAGTTTATCCTTTAATGTCCTTAAAAAATCCTGATCGAGTGCTGACATAAAATTTATGAAAGACGCGGCAATATGGCGCGGCGAAATGTGGTTTTGCGCATAGAGAGGCGCTGACGGCGGATGTTGAAAGGCAGGCCTTTAATCGCCCTGTTCGTTGACGAACAGCCAGCCCTGCGGCACAAAAATTTTGTTGAAGGTGTACACGGCGTAGCGATCCGTCATGGAGGAGATATAGTCGCACACGGCGCGGTCAACGCCCTCGCCGTCGGCTATGCGCTCGTACACGGGCGGCATTTCGGAGGGATGCTTTGTGAAATAGAAGTACATTTCGGAGAGCATCCTTTCGGCCTTGTCCTCCTCCCCCATGGCGTATGAGGTGCGGTAGACGCGGCTGAACATGAAGCGTCGCAGGGCGTCGCTGGCGCCCCTGACTTTCTCCTCCATGGCGACAAAGGGCTTATCCGCACTGTTGCGCCAGACGGAGGTTATTGCTGTGTTTATGCGCTCCCTTGAAGTGGAGCCGAGGACGGCGACGATGTCGCCGGGGACGTCTTCCGCCCTCAATACGCCCGCCCTGATGGCGTCGTTGAGATCGTGATTTATGTAAGCCACCCTGTCGGCAATGTGCACGCACCTGCCTTCGAGCGTGGAGGCGCCGTCGCCGTTGTGGTTCAAAATGCCGTCGCGCACCTCGTAGGTGAGATTGAGCCCCGCGCCGTCCTTTTCGAGCACGTCCACCACGCGGACGGACTGTTCGTTGTGCCTGAAGCCCGAGGGGCTGAGTTTGTTGAGTATGCGCTCGCCGCTGTGGCCGAAGGGCGTGTGGCCGAGATCGTGCCCCAGGGCGATGGCTTCGGCGAGGTCTTCGTTGAGTGAGAGCGCGCGGGCGAGCGAACGGGCTATCTGCGAGACGTCGAGCGTGTGGGTGAGCCGCGTTACGTAGTGATCGCCTTCGGGCGAAAAGAAGACCTGCGTCTTGTTTTTGAGGCGGATAAAGGCCTTGCTGTAAATTATTCTGTCGCGGTCGCGCTGGTAATCGGTGCGCATACCGCAGGGCTGCTCCGCGCGCGCCCTGCCGCGCGTATTCTGCGAGAGCGAGGCATACTTTGAAAGAGTCAGTCTTTCGTTTGCATACGTTTTACTGCGCACATCATTTTCCATACAACTTTAATATACGATAAAAATCAATATTTTCCTCTATTTTTTATAAAATAGTGCAAATTTCCGCACGCAGGGGGCGTGCGGAGCGAAAAAACTTACTTTGCGAAGCCGCCGCCGACGGAGATGACTTCGCCCGTGACGTAGCCGCTCTCGGCGGCAAAGAGAACTGCGGAGGCGACGTCGCCGCCGCTGCCGAGCCTGCCGAGGGGGATCTGGTTTATGAGATCTTCCATTTCGTCGGCGGTGAGGCGGGAATTCATCTCCGTATCGATGACGCCGGGCGACACGCAGTTTACCGTTATATGCGAGGGAGCGAGCTCCTTTGCGAGCGCCTTTGTGAAGGCTATTACACCCCCCTTTGTGGCCGAATAGGCAACTTCGCAGCTTGCGCCCACTTCGCCCCAAATCGAGGCTATGTTTACCATGGCGCCCTTGCCGCGGGAGATCATGGAACGGGCGGCTTCACGGCTACACAGAAAGACGCCGCGCAGATTTACGCCCACCACCTCCTCCCAGTCGGCGAGAGTGGTATCCTGAATGACGTTTACCTTTGAGATGCCGGCGTTGTTGACGAGCACGTCCAGGCCGCCGAAGATGCGGAAAATTTCGTTGAACATGTCCTTGACCTGCCTCTCGTCCGAGACGTCGGCGCGCATGAGGATGGGGCAGTAGTCCAGCTCGTTGAATTCGTTCTGCGTGGCCAGAGCCGCCTCCTCGTCGTGACAATAATTTAGTATTACTTCGTATCCCTTCTGTAAAAAAGCGAGGGCGACGGCCTTGCCAATACCCTTGGTGCCGCCCGTGATGAGAGCCGTCTTCATTCCTTGATGCGCTCCATTATTATTTTTGAAATTTCCGCCGGGGTTCTGCCGTCGGTATCTATTATTACGTCTGCCGCGCCCTCGTAGATTGCCGAGCGTTCGGCCGAAATGGCGAACACGCGTCCGCTCAGATCGCCCTGCAGGAGGGGGCGCGTTTTATCGCCCGCAATGCGGGAAATTATCTCCCGGGGCGAGGTGCGCAGATAAAAAATTATGCCCGTCTTCTTGAGCGCCTGCACGTTGCCCGGCCTTAATACACAGCCGCCGCCGAGGGAGATGACGGCATTTGAACGGGCGGCCGCGACGCGGGCGACCACGCGGCTTTCGATATCCCTGAAGCCCTCCTCCCCGCGCTCGGAGAAGATGGAAGAAATTTCGCCGTAGTCCCTAACTATCTCCCCGTCGGTATCCACCCATTCGAGGCCGTAGCGCGAGTGCAGTTCGCGGGCGACGGTCGTCTTGCCGCTGCCCATCATGCCGCAGAGAACGATATTCATAGCTTGAATGACTGCGCGGCGAGAATGTAGCCTGCCGCACCGAAGCCGGCTATTACCCCCCTGCACACTTCGGACAACACAGAGGTGCGGCGGAAGGGTTCGCGCGCGTGCACGTTGGACATGTGGACTTCGACTACGGGGATATCCACCGAGGCTATCGCGTCGCGTATGGCGTAACTGTAGTGGGTGAACGCGCCGGCGTTGAGAATGATGCCGTCGAATTTTTCATCCGCGGCGGCGTGAATGCGCGAGCAGAGCTCGCCTTCGATATTGCTCTGATAGAACACGCACTCGTCTCCGTGCAGATGCCCGGCGATCGAGCTGTTTATTTCGTCGAGGGTGCGCGTGCCGTACACCCCCCTTTCGCGCCGCCCCGTCATGTTGAGGTTGACGCCGTTTATGAAGAGAAATTTCATGACTTTGCTTCCTTTATATATTTGAGATAATCTTTATACAGTTCCGTGGCCGTATTCTCCCGGGGGCGGCGGCCAAAGTAGATGCACTCTGCGCAGTAGGCCTGATAGAAGAGCATGGAAAGACCGTTGACAGTGCGCTTGCCGAGCTCCCTTGCCATTCTTAAAAAGGCGCTTTCGGCAGGCTCGTAGATGAGATCGACGGCGACGGCCGCGCCCGAAATTATATCCTGCCCGACGGGCGAAACGCCGACCGTTTGGTGCATTCCCACGCCCGTGGCGTTTATAAGGATGTCGCAGCCGGCAAACGGCCGGGGCGAAGGCACAGCCCCGGGGCAGTCCTTTGCCAGCGACTGCGAATTGGCGGAATTGCGGTCGTAGACGAACACTTCCGCCCCCGCACGGCACAGCTTTTGCGCCGCCGCACGCCCGGCTCCGCCCGCACCGAGAATGAGCGCCCTCCTGCCCTCCGTCTCCACGCCGTTTGCCGAGAGCATGAGCATGAAGCCGAAGCCATCCGTATTGTGGCCGGAGAGATCGGAACACAGGACGGTGTTGACCGCGCCGAACAGGGCGGCGTCGCCGCACAATTTTTTGAGGTGCGGAATGACGCGCAGCTTGTACGGGATTGTGACGTTGAAGCCGTCGTAGGCGGACAGTATGCCGCCTATGCGCTCTTCAAACTGCTCTTCAGGAAGGGAGAGAGCTTCGTAAGTTATCTCGTCGCCCAGACTGCGGGCGATGAACGAATGCATGGCGGGGCTGTCAGATCTGGACACATCCCGCCCGATGACGGCGAGTTTCATAACCACTCCTTTGCCGCGACGGCGCGCGAACACTCCCGAATATATCCGCAGTACTCATCCGCGCCGAGAGTGAGTTCGCGGCAGACACCCGGACTTTGGGGAAGAATGAGGGAGATATTTGCCGTATCGCTGTTCTTTTTATCATGCTTTGCACCGCGGGCGGCCGTAGATGCGTCGGCATACGAGGGCACGCGGATGACCGATTTTATGAGTTTTACCAGCGCGGCGGCGTACTCCGGTGAGCACACGCCCAGTTTGCAGGCGATGAAAAGTTCGTAGTACATGCCGATGAGCACGTATTCGCCGTGCGACTTTCTGCCGTAGTACAGTTCGAAGGCGTGCCCCGTCGTGTGGCCGAGGTTGAGCGTCTTGCGGCTGCCGCCCAAATCGCGTTCATCGGCGCATACTACGGCCGCTTTGTGCGCTATGCAGTCGAACGTTATATCCGAAAGGAAGTCCTGCGAAGTCAGATTTTTCATATTTGCGGAGAGTTTGCGCAATATGTCGCCGTTGAGCGCGCCGTACTTTATTATCTCGCCGAGACCGCAGCGCACCTCGCGCGCGGGGAGCGTCTTTAAAAACAGGGGATCGACGATAACTTCGCGCGGCTGGCAGAACGCGCCGACGATATTTTTTATGCCGCGGAAATCTATGGCCGTCTTGCCGCCGACGGAGCTATCGACCTGCGCCAGCAGCGTTGTGGGGATCTGGACGACGGGCACGCCGCGCATGTACAGCGACGCGGCGAGGCCGGCTATATCCCCCACCACGCCCCCGCCCAGCGCGACGAGCGTGGTTGAGCGCGTAGCCCCGGCATCGAACATCGCGGACAGAATTTTGAACAGCTGCGTTCTGTTTTTGCTGCCCTCGCCTGCGGGGAGAACGTATGCGGGCGCGCCGCCGAATGTACTGTCTATGAGCGCGCGGTAGAGCGCGGACACGTTGGAATCGGTGACTATGAACACCCTCTCCCGCGGGATGAGGGGCGCGCGAGAGGCAAACGCGCCTTCGCCGCAGAATATGTTGCTTTGGCCGGATGAAACGGTTATATTATATTCTTTCATGTTAGGGCAGGCGGGAATACCGCTCCTTGACCTCCTCTATATTGTCTCCGCCGAGGCGTTCGGCCACGACTCCGGCAAGCGCCGTTGCCACGACGCTTTCGGCGATGATCTCGCAGGCGCATATGGCGGCGACGTCGCTGCGCTCGCCAGCGGCCCTGGCGGGGAGCCCCGTGGACATATCGACGGTATCCAGTCCGCTCATGAGGGTGGGGATGGGCTTCATGGCGGCGCGGAGGACTATATCTTCGCCGTTGGACATGCCGCCTTCGATGCCGCCCGCGTTGTTTGTGATGCGGCAGAGTTTGCCGTCCTTTGAATATATCGCGTCGTGCACGCGCGAACCGGGAAGGGACGCGCCGGCGAAACCGAGGCCGACTTCCACCCCCTTTATTGCCTGCACGCTCATGAGCGCGGCGCAGAGAACGGCATCGAGCTTTGTTGTGTACTGCATACAGCTGCCGAAGCCGCTCTTTAAGCCGTGCACGCGCACTTCCACTACTCCGCCCGCGGTGTCGCCCCTCTCTTTAAGTTCGTCTATGAGCGCCATGGCGCGCTCTTCCGCACAACTATCCAGCATGAACAGGGGGTGTTGACGCGCAGAGGGAAGTTCATTAAAGCAATGTTCCGCCCCGTCCTCTATGCCGCACACGCTCTTTACGTAGCCGGAAATGCTGACTCCCAGCTCGCGGAGATAGCACATGGCTATGGCGCCCGCGGCGACGCGCACGGCCGTCTCTCTGGCGCTGGCGCGCTCGAGTATGTTGCGCGCATCCGACTGGCCGTACTTTATCATGCCGGTGAGGTCGGCGTGCCCGGGGCGCACCTTTGTGAGGCGGCGGGCCGTGAGGTCGGCATCCCTTTCGGGCGACATGCAGAATTTCCAGTTTTCGTAATCGCGGTTTACAATTTCAAAGGCGAGCGGACTGCCGAGCGTGAGGCCGCCGCGCACGCCCGAAATTATGTTGATTTCGTCGCGTTCGATCTTCTGCCTGCCGCCGCGGCCGTAGCCGCTCTGACGCAGGGCGAGCATGGCGTTTATAAATGACGTATCTATGGCGAGGTTGGAGGGCAGGCCTTCGATTATGCCGACAAGCGCCCTGCCGTGCGATTCGCCCGCTGTTGTAAGTTTCATATAGTACTCCGCTGCGGCACGACTTTGCGGCCGCATGAAATTAAGTTTTGATGAATTTTGACGGCGCGGGACGCCCCGGCGCAGTCAGGACATGATAACGCCTTCCGCGGTGACGGTGAAGGTTATATCGCCGTGAACGCTGGTGAGCACGGGCGAAGCGCAGCTGCCGACATCGGCCAGGGCCTGCGCCGAGGGATAGCCCGAATAATTTTCGCCCACGGATATGACCGCCGACGAGGGATTTATGAGGTCGTACCAGCGCGCGTTGGTGCATTCTCCGCTGCCGTGCCCGGGGACGGACGCGACGGAACAATGAGTGATATCTATGCCCTCGCCCATGGGCGCGTACTCCCCTCCCGTGGAGGTGACGGCCTCGTAGTTTGTAACTATCTGGCCGAGGGCCTCCGAACCGGCCGACGAGGTGAACGCGAACGACGCGCCCGCGTACTCCAGCCATATCACGGCGGAGGCGTTGAGCATATTTTCGGCCGTGGCAGAGCTGTCCAGCCGGGCGTAAAAGCCCTGCGGATTTTGGGGCGACGAGGGCGACAGCACGGTGAAGAAGTAGTCTTCGCCCCTTTCGCCCTGACCGAAGCAGCTGTACGCGATTTCGGCGCCGCTCTGCTCCGCCGCGGATGCAAAGGCGCGGTATTCTTCGGTTATATACGTGTTCTTGAGGGCGGGCATAAATATCTTGCCGACGCTCTTATAGCGCATTATCTCGGGCAGGCCGCCGCAGTACTCGCCGAGCACGGACGTGCAGAAGAGATAGTCTATGCGGTCTATGCCCCTGCCGTTGAGCTTTGAGAGCACGGCGAGATTGTTGGGATAGGAGCCGTCGCCGCCGTCGATGAGGAGAACTTTGCCGTCGGGCAGTTCGCAGAGGGTACAGTCGCCGTAACCGACGTCTATAAAAGTGACGGTGAGAACGCCCTTCTGCCTCTGCCCCGCGGCCACCATGTATGCGGTGATATACTTGACGGGAATAAAAATATTTGTTATGACGAGGGACACAAACAGCGCGATGACGACGGCCGAGGATATTATTGCGGCCACGCGCGCTTTGGTGAGTTTTTTATGTCTTTTAGCCTTCAATTGCCGTCGTTCCCCTCTTTTCGTATAATTATACATAATACATTATACAACAAGAAGGGGGCTTTGTAAATAAAATTCCCGCGGCTAAATGACTTTAGCCGCGGGAATGAGCAATTATTTTTTAAAATTTACCTTGCGCCCGCCCTTTTTACGCGCGGCGCAGCGGAGCGCGCGTTAAAAACTTTCGTGTATGGTGCGGGAGATGACGTCGTCCTGCTGCTCTTTAGTGAGCTTGTTGAAGTTGACGGCATAGCCCGATACCCTGATTGTGAGCTGAGGGTACTTTTCGGGATGGGCCTGGGCGTCGAGAAGGGTGTTCCTGTCGAACACGTTGACGTTGAGATGGTGGCCGCCGTCGGCGACGTATGCATCGAGCATATTCACAAGATTATCTACTCTTGACATATACATTTACCTCTTTAAATTATTTTTTTACGCATTAAGGAAAAACTTACCTTGCAGTTTAATCGTCCTTACCGAGCGACGCGGGCGTGACGGAGAACGTGTTGGAGATGCCGTCGCGCGAGTACTCGTAGGGCAGCTTCGCCACGGATTCGAGCGAGGCGAGCGCGCCCGAGGAGTCCCTGCCGTGCATGGGGTTGGCGCCCGGCGCGAGGGGCTGCCCCGCCCTTCTGCCATCGGGAGTGTTGCCCGTCTTTTTGCCGTAGACGACGTTGGAAGTTATGGTGAGTATGGACATGGTGGGCACGCTATCGCGGTAGGTATAGTGGCTCTTTATCTTGTTCATGAAGGTCTTTACGAGCCAGACGGCAATTTCATCCGCCCTGTCGTCGTTGTTGCCGTACTTGGGATAGTCGCCCTCTATCTTAAAGTCCACGGCGATGCCGTCCTCGTTGCGGACGGGGTAAACTTTGGCGTACTTTATGGCGGAGAGGCTGTCCACCGCGCACGAGAGACCGGCGATGCCCGTTGCGAAGAAGCGCCTTACGTTTGTATCGTGCAGGGCCATCTCCAGGGCTTCGTAGGAGTACTTATCGTGCATATAGTGGATGAGATTTAATGTGTTGACGTACAGGCCGGCGAGCCAGTCCATCATCTGTTCGTACTTTGAGATGACTTCGGCATAGTCCAGGGCGCCGTCGCCGAGGACGGGCGCGTACATGGGCGAAACCTGGAGGGGCTTGCCCGTCTTTTTATCCCTGGCGAGTTCGTCCTTGCCGCCGTTGATGGCATAGAGAAGGCATTTGGCGAGGTTGGCCCTTGCGCCGAAGAACTGCATGTCCTTGCCGACGCGCATACAGCTTACGCAGCAGGCGATGCAGTAATCATCGCCCATTTCGGGACGCATGAGGTCGTCGCTTTCGTACTGTATCGCGGAGGTGGCTATGGAAGTCTTTGCGCAGAATTTTTTGAATGCCGCGGGGAGATTTTTAGACCAGAGCACCGTGAGGTTGGGTTCGGGCGCGGGGCCTAAATTTTTGAGGGTGTGCAGTATCCTGAAGGAGTTCTTGGTGACGAGCGTTCTGCCGTCCACACCCATGCCGCCGATGGATTCCGTAACCCACGTGGGATCGCCCGAGAACAGTTCGTTATATTCCTTTATGCGCATGAACTTGACTATGCGCAGCTTCATGACGAACTGATCCATGAGCTCCTGCGCCTCCTTTTCGGTTATGCGGCCGAGCTTTAAATCGCGTTCGATGTAGATATCGAGGAAGGTGGAATTTCTGCCTATGGACATGGCGGCGCCGTTCTGATCCTTGACTGCGCCGAGATAGCCGAAGTAGAGCGCCTGAATGGCCTCCTGCGCGGTTTCGGCGGGCTTGGAGATATCCTTGCCGTACTCCGCCGCCATCTGCTTGAGCGCGGAGAGCGCCTTGATCTGCTCGGAGAGTTCCTCCCTGTCGCGTATCTTATCGGGAGTCATGACGCCGTCCATGTTGAGCTTGTCCTTCTGCTTCTGCTCGATGAGATAATCGACGCCGTAGAGGGCAACGCGGCGGTAGTCGCCCACTATTCTGCCCCTGCCGTAGGTATCGGGCAACCCCGTGAGGATGTGGGCGGTGCGGGCGCGGCGCATTTCGGGAGTGTAGGCATCGTAGACGCCGTCGTTGTGCGTCTTGCGGTACTTGGTGAATATCTCCTTTACGCCGGGATCTATCTGATAGCCGTACATGCTGAGCGCCTCTTCGGCCATGCGTATGCCGCCGAAGGGCTGGAGAGAGCGCTTGAAGGGCTCATCGGTCTGCAGGCCGACTATCTTTTCGAGCTCCCTGTCGATATACCCCGCCTTGTGGCTTGTGAGCGTGGAGACGACGGACGTATCCGCCTTGAGCACGCCGCCGGCGGCGCGCTCCTTTGCGGAGAGCTCCATTATCTCGTCCCACAGCTTTTTCGTGGCCTCGGTGGGGCCTTCCAAAAAGCTCTCGTCGCCTTCGTAGGGGGTGTAGTTGCGCTGAATGAAGTCGCGGACGTTTACTTCGTCGTCGCTCCATTTTCCGGGAACAAATCCTTCCCATGCTTTATAAGTCATATCTACCTCTTTATGTTGAAAAGTAAAAATTTATTAGCTTAATAAGATTTAATCTTGATTATCTGTATACAGGATAATACATATATGGAAAAATGTCAAGCGCGGAGGGGCGTAAAAGCCGAAGAAAAAATTACCTGCCGCCTGAATGCTCCTCGAGCATGGCCTCCACCCACAGGGACAAAATTTCCGCGGGCTGGTAGCCCGAGCACGAAGCGAAGGGAACGCCGTCGTCCTCCAGAACTACGGTGGGAACGCGGACGACGTTGTACTTTTCCGCCGCGGAGGGCTCGTTTTCCAGATCTATGCGTTCAAACACCAGGCCGTTGGCCTGCGCGACTGCGTTGAGTTCGGGCAGCATGGCGTGGCAGTTTGCGCACGAATCGCCGCTTATTTCTATAATTTTAATCATGATAGCTTTAATATTTCCCCGGCGTTTTTTATGCGTTCGGCCGAAGGCGGAAGGACGCCTTCGAGCGGGTAAGGAATTCCCAGCTTTTGGTATTTTACGACGCCCATGGTGTGATAGGGAAGAACTTCCACCCTTTGGACGTTGGAAAGGGAGGATAAAAACTCCCTGAGCTTTAAAAGATATTCGTCGCAGTCGGTTATGCCGGGGACGAGCACGTGGCGTATCCATACGGGCTTGCCGATTTCGGAGAGATATCTTGCAAAGGCGAGTATGTTTTTATTGGAGTGCCCCGTAAGTTTAATGTGCTCCGCCTCGTCGATGTGTTTGATGTCAAGAAGGACGAGGTCGGTAAAAGAGAGCAGTTTGTCATAGACATGGACATCATCCGCGCGGAACATGACGCCCGAAGTATCAAGCGCGGTGTTCACATTCTGCCCCTTGAGGAGTTCAAACAGCTCGCAGACGAACTCCGCCTGAAGCATGGGTTCTCCGCCCGAAACGGTCACTCCCCCGCCGCCCGTGAAATAACTTTTATACTTTACGGCGCGCGCGGCGACTTCCGCAGCCGTGTAATCGCCGCCGCCATGCAGCGGCCACGTATCGGGATTGTGGCAATAGAGACAGCGCATGGGACAGCCCTGCATGAACACGACAAAGCGTATGCCCGGCCCGTCCACGGTGCCGAAGGATTCAAACGAATGAATTTTACCCGTCATAGCCACTCCATAAAAAAGGGGCAAACTTTACCCTTTAAGTAAATTTGCCCAGACGAACGACCTAACCGCTTTATGCGCGCTCCCCGGCGGTTTATCCGCCACTCTTCGTCAGTTGCGCGCGCGATCTTTGATGTAGCCATATTGTAGCACGTTTTATACGCGTTGTCAATAGTATTTGCACTAAATATTGATTAAATATTTTTATACCGATACAATATATTGTGTTTTAAGAGACAATACTACACAAAAAGGTATACGAGCCCCACGGCCGCGCCGGCAAACACGCCGAATACGATTATTGCGCCCGCCACCGTGAACATCTTGGCCGCCATGCCGTATATCCA
>CALVLX010000060.1 GCA_944341195.1 uncultured Clostridia bacterium | reverse complement strand
TGATTGTTAAAATTAAACGCCCTTCGGGAACCAAAAGCATTCAACGGTTGACAAAATTTCCGCGGTAATGTATATTATATATAGTGCACGCTGTGTCGGGCAATTTTATTTTTCGGGAAATCAATTATGAAAATCTGTGTATTCGGCGCGTCCAGCGCGCATATCGACGGGATCTATATTCAGCGAGTCGAACTCCTGTGCGAAAAACTCGCCTCGCTCGGGCATTCATTGGTGTTCGGCGCGGGCGGCACGGGGCTCATGGGCGCCGCGGCCCGCGGCTTCAAGAGGGGAGGGGGATACATCCACGGCGTCGTTCCCTCGTTCTTCCGCGAAGACGGCGTGGAGCAGCTCTACGAAGAGTGCGACGAGATAACCTATACCGAGACCATGCGCGAACGCAAGGCCATAATGGAAGATCTCGCCGATATCTTTGTCGTCGTTCCCGGCGGCATAGGCACTTTTGAAGAGCTCTTCGAAGTCCTTACCTTAAAGCAGCTCAACCGCCACGACAAGGGTATTGTCATCTTCGATATCGACGGCTATTACGACGGCATGGAGATATTTATGGAGACGGCATACATGCGCAAATTCATCACGCAGAAGTGCCGCCATCTCTATGAAAATTACGATAACATAGACGACGTTATAAATTATGTTCAGGGCTACCGTCCCGAACATACCCCCTGGCAAAAGCTCAAGCTCGGCGATTGATATGATTACGGTATCCTTTGTCTGCCTCGGTAATATATGCCGTTCACCCATGGCCGAGGCCGTATTTAAAAGGCTCGTGCGCGAACGCGGCTTTTCGTCATCCGTGTGCGTGCAGTCCTTTGCCACTTCAAATTACGAGGAGGGCAATCCCGTCTATCCTCCCGCGGCGAGCACGCTCAAAGAGCACGGCATAGAAGATTTTGTCCACCGCTCGCGCCAGATCCGTCTCGCCGACATAAAGAATTCGGACTACGTGCTCGTCATGGACTATATGAACATGCGCGATATCGTGCGCATGACGGCGGGGCTGTACGGCGAAAAGATAATGATGCTCGGCCACTTTCTCAATCCCCCGCGCGATATATCCGATCCCTATTACACGCGCGACTTTGAAAAGGCCTTCGGCGACATCACGGCCGCGTGCGAAGAATTCTGTTCGTTTTTGCAGAGCAGGCACGGCGGCGCCTTTGCCTACGACAAGAGCCGTCTGCCCTGATAAGCAATTCCGTCACCGCGTAAATTTGGCCGTGCGGGACGGCGAAAGGACATAGGCAATATCTCTCCTCCCGTGACGGGGGGCAAATACAATCCGCGCGGGGAAGACAACGCCTTCCCCGCGCGGATTGCTGTTACGGAATAATTATAAATAGAACTCAACGCTTGAATTTCGCCGTTATGTTCTTTAATATGGAAGTCTTTTCCCTTGCCTGCGTCCTGCTTCTGTCCTCGCCCGTAAAGAAGAGCGCCACCGTTCCGGGGCCGACATGCGAGCCCGTGCAGATGTCGTAAACTTCAATCACCACGTCGCTCGCGCCCTTCTCTCTTATCAGCTCCGCAAGGTAACCGGCGTCGTCGGCGCAGTCGGCATGGCATATTGCAATTGTCTGGCTCTCGGGCGCCCTGACCTCGTCGCCGAACATCTCCGCCAGCCTCATGAGCGCCTTCTTTCTCCCGCGCACCGTCTCTGCAACTTCAATTGTCCCCGCGCTGCTCGCTATGAGCACGGGCTTGATGTTCAGCAGCGTTCCGGCTATCGCCTTGGTTGCCGAAACGCGTCCGCCCCTTTTAAGATATTTAAGGTCGCTCACGGTGAACACCGAGTGCATGTTCAGCCTGTTGTCCTCCAGCCACGCGCACACCTCGTCAAAGCTCCTGCCCTCGTCCCTCATGCGTGCGGCGTATATGTCGAACAGTCCCTCGCCCATGGAGGCGTTAAAGCTGTCAAACACATGTACCTTGCATCCGGGGTATAACTTCATGGCCTCTTCGGCCGCCTCGCACGCCTGCTTGTATGTGCCGGATATCCCCGAAGATATGGTCGTTATAATCACGTCCCTGCCCTGTTCCAGGGAGGGGGTTATCTCCTCCAGAAAGCGCTGCGAGTTGATGAGGGAGGTGGAGGTGTTGCACCCTTCGCGCATGGCGGCGTAAAATTTGGTTGCCGTCTCCGCGGAGGGCGTGCCCTTCTTGTAACACGGCGTCTCCGTGCCGTCTATGTTGCACATAAATGTGATTATGTTTATGCCGTATTTTTCGGTCAGTTCGTCGGGAATGTTCGCTCCCGAGTCCGCATAAATATCAAATTTGTTCATGCTATGCTCCTTGTCCGCGCTCCGCGCGCAGATTAATTATTGTTGCGTATTTTGCATCGTTTTCAATCAATTCAAGCTGCCCCTGCAAAGGGGAAGTGGCTTGCAGAGCTTAGGCGTTGCAAGCCGAAAGGGTTTAACCTTATTCTACTCCCGCATTAACCCATACTTTGAGATCTTTCGACTGCACTCAAGATGACATAGTAAGGACTTCACCAAACATCACCAGCCGTCATTTCGTCGGCTCTCTTTTCCCTGTCATTTCGACTAAGTAAGGCCGCAGGCCGAACGCATGGAGAAATCTCAAAGTACGGCTGCAATAAGGCAATAAAAATACTCCGCCACAATCAAGCTGCCCCTGCAAAGGGGAAGTGGCTTGCAGAGCGTAGGCGTTGCAAGCCGAAAGGGTTTGATCTTATTCTACTCCCGCACTTACCCACACTTTGAGATCTTTCGACTGCGCTCAAGATGACAAGACCATACTTACCCATACTTTGAGATCTTTCGGCTGCGCTCAAGATGACATAAAAAGGACTTCACCAAACATCACCCCCCTGTTATTTCGTCGGTTCTCTTTTCCCTGTCATTTCGCGACTTCCTTTTCTTGTCATTTCGACCGAGCGACAGCGAGTGGAGAAATCTCAAAGCCGGGCTATTTTTCCCCTGTCATTTCGCGAATCCCTTTTTCTTGTCATTTCGACTAAGTGAGGCCGCAGGCCGAACGCATGGAGAAATCTCAAAGTTCGGTTGCTTTTCTG
>CALVLX010000059.1 GCA_944341195.1 uncultured Clostridia bacterium | reverse complement strand
CGCGGACGGATATCAGCCTATGAATATAGAATTTTTCTTTGCCGGTTCAAGGTACTTCCGCCTCATCGCGGCTATGTCCTCGTCGGTCACTCCCAGCTTTTGCTTGCAGTAGTTTATTATTGTGCCGTACTGCGCCTTTACTTCGGCCATGGTCTCCGTGATGTATCTGGGGTTGGCCTCCATCATGCCGTAGAGTATGTGTTTGAATCTCGGCACAAGGGGGGCTATCATCAGTCCGAACTTGTTCCAGAAGAACTTTCTCCTCTGGAATCTCTTGGAGGCAACGTAATCTTCGATTATGAGTTTTTCGTCTACGCCCAAAAGGCTTTCAACCAGCATGGCAACTATGCCCGCCCTGTCCTTGCCTCCGCTGCAGTGCCACAGCACGCAGCCGTCGTTGTCTATGATGAGGCGCAGGCAGTCCTTCAGCTGTCTTACCGGCTCGTCCGAAAAGAGTATCATCTTATACATCGTCACCATGTAATTGTCCGCCGTGCCGAACTCATCCTTGAGTCTCCTGGCCTCTATCGCCATGGTCTTTGTCATGCTCTTTTCGCGCGTTATTCCGGGCGTCGCCGTGCATAAAACGGGCAGATGAACGTACTCTGCGCCGTCTATCGGGGTGTCGGGATATTCCTCGCGCTCCGTAAATATGCGCAGATCTATCACAAGATTGACGCCCCTCTTTTTCAGGTTGTTTACCGTGCTTTCGGGCAGTTTATAAAGTTTTCCGCTGCGTATAAGTTTGTTGTGCTTTATGGCCATGCCGTTCCCGGCGGACATTCCGCCCAGGTCGCGCGTGTTGAACAACTTCTTCAGAGGCAGCTTTCTTATGATGTACATACTCAAATTTTATCACACAAACTGCAATTAGTCAACAGACGGCCGCCAATAAATTGATATTTATTTATCGGTTATCTTAAAGGTTTTGCCCGTTATTGCCGCCCTTTTGCGGGAGGTATGCGCTTGGAGGGCGGGGGTACGCGTCATATGATGCGCGCCCCGCGGCATAAAATTTATTTTATTGTCGCGCGCGTACCGCGGGGCGCAAAGAATTTTTTTGCTGTCAAAAAATTATCAAAAAAGTTGTGCCTGCATGTTTAAGCACATGTTTTGGGAGTTATATTAAAAATGTAAACAAATTACAGGACAAAGAAAATGGCTGATAAGAAAGACCAACTCAAACACAGCGACGAAGAGGAACTCTGCGAAGTCCCCGCCGTCGAATGTCAACCCGCGGAGGAGAGGGAAGGCGGTAAAGAGCCCTGCCCCGAACAGCCCTGTGAGCCTTCCGAACTCGAAAAGGCCCTTGCCGCGGCGGAAGATTACAGGCGCAAGTGGTATTCGGTCTCTGCCGAATACGATAACTTCCGCAAGCGCAATCAGTCGGCAACGTCGCAGGCCTATGCGGAGGGCAAGGCAGAAGCAATCTTAAAACTTTTGCCCGTCTCCGATAACTTCGGCTACGCCTACGAGGCCGCGCCGGACGAAAAGACCAAGACGGGCATCGACAAGATAATCAAGAGCTTCAACACAATTCTGGCTTCGCTCGGCGTCGAGGAGATAGTCATAAATCCCGGCGATGCCTTCGATGAAGGCGTTGCCGAAGCCATAATGAACGTCCCCGCCGGCGAGGGCGAACAGCCCAACACCGTAAACCGCGTCCTCAAAAAGGGCTACAGGCAGGGCGACAAGGTTATCCGCTTCGCGCAGGTAATCGTTACCAATTAACGAAAGTGTTGCCTTGGCCGAAGGCATCCACTTTCCGTTATCTGCGGGGCCAGCCCCGCTTGCCGCGATATGTTTTAGCCCACAATTAAATAATCGCGGCAATTCACCCCGGTGAGCCGCAAGTATGCGCAAATTGGGGCTACTGCGGGGAAGTCAATTCCCCTTGCAACATTAATTATTTAAAAAAGTAAATTAACCTTTTAAGAGGAGTAAATATATTATGGGAAAAGTTATAGGCATTGATTTAGGAACAACCAACTCGTGTGTGGCTGTAATGGAGGGCGGCGAACCCGTCGTCATCCCCAACAGCGAAGGCAACAGAACTACCCCTTCGGTAGTCTCTTTCAAGGCGGACGGCACGCGTATCGTCGGTCAGGCGGCAAAGCGTCTCGCCGTGGCCCAGCCCGATAAGACGGTCATCTCCATCAAGCGTCACATGGGCGAAAATTATAAAGTTAACATCGAAAAGGGCTATTCCCCTCAGGAAATATCGGCCATGATACTTTCAAAGTTAAAGGCCGATGCCGAAAGCTACCTCGGCACCAAGGTTACGGATGCGGTCATAACCTGCCCCGCATACTTTAACGACAGCCAGCGTCAGGCCACCAAGGACGCGGGCAAGATAGCCGGCCTCAACGTGCTCCGTATCATCAACGAGCCCACGGCCGCGGCCCTCGCATACGGCCTGGATAAGCAGGAAGGCAGCCAGAAGGTCATGATCTACGACCTCGGCGGCGGCACCTTCGATGTATCCATCCTCGAAATCGGCGATGGCGTGTTCGAAGTTTTGGCCACCAACGGCGATACCCACCTCGGCGGCGACGACTTTGATAACAAGATCATAGAATACCTCGTCGATACCTTCAAAAAGGAGACGGGCGTAGATCTCTCCAAGGACAGGGCCGCCATGCAGAGGCTCAAGGAGGCCGCCGAAAAGGCCAAGATAGAGCTCTCCGGCATGACCAACACAAACATCAACCTGCCCTTCATAACGGTGGTTGACGGCCAGCCCCAGCACCTCGATATAGATCGCTCCCGTCAGAAGTTCGATAACCTCACTTCCGAACGCGTAGAGCGCACGGTAGAGCCCATGAAAAAAGCCATGGCCGATGCAGGTCTCACCTATTCGGATATCAAAAAGGTCATTCTCGTCGGCGGTTCCACCCGCGTTCCCGCCGTGTTCAATAAGGTAAAGGAAGTCACCGGCAAGGAGCCCTTCAAGGGCATCAACCCCGATGAATGCGTAGCCATCGGCGCGGCCATTCAGGGCGGCGTGCTCTCCGGCGAAGTCAAGGACGTTCTCCTTCTGGACGTAATGCCCTTAACGCTCGGCATCGAAACGCTCGGCGGCGTATCCACGCCCCTCATCGAGCGCAACACCACCATCCCCGTAAAGAAGAGCCAGGTGTTCTCCACCGCGGCGGATAACCAGCCCGGCGTCGAAATCAACGTCCTCCAGGGCGAAAGAAAGTTTGCGCGCGACAACAAGTCGCTCGGCAAATTCATGCTCACGGATATACCCCCCGCACCCCGCGGCGTGCCCCAGATCGAAGTTACCTTCGATGTCGATGCCAACGGCATAGTAAACGTAACGGCAAAGGATCTCGGCACGGGCAAGTCCACCAATATAACCATTACGGCTTCCACCAACCTTTCGGAAGAGGAGATAGACAAGGCCGTAAAGGACGCCGAAAAGTATGCCGAAGAGGACAAGAAGCGCAAGGAGGCCGTGGATAACAAAAACAATCTCGAAGGCATGATAGACAGCCTCGAAAAGACGGTAAAGGAGGCGGGCGATAAGCTCTCCGAAGAGGATAAAAACACCGTTGAATCGGCCATATCTGCGGCCAAAACCGAACTTGAAAGCGGCGATAACGACCGCATCAAGGCGGCGTTCGATAAGCTGCAGTCCGATGTCCAGCCCGTGGTGGCCAAGATGTATCAGCAGGCCCAGGGCGGCGCAAACGGCGGCAATCCCGGCTCCAATCCCGGCGGCGACGATACCGAATTCACGCAGCATAACTAAAAAAATTAACGCTCGTTGAGCGCTCGGGGCGCGCATCAACTCGCCGTTAGGTTGAGCGGCTCTGCCTCTCTTGCCGCGACCATAAAAGCCCTACAGTTATAAAGTCGCGGCAATTCACACCGGTGAGCTCGCTTGCGCGACAAATTGTGGCGCGCTTAACGGGGAAATGAATTCCCCTTGCGCACGTTGATTACAAAAATTAACGCTCGTTGAGCGCTCGGGGCGCGCACAACGATACGCAATGTGAGAGCCGCGCTCACCGACATGCTGTCCCGGCGGCGAAAAGAATATTTCGCTCATATAGTCAACACTGATTTTTTAAGCAGCGCCGGGTGCGCTGCTTAAGTCAGGTTTAAGTACTCAAAAAATCGGAAGATATCTATGGCTGAATCCAAGAAGAATTATTACGATATCCTCGGCGTTTCCAAAAATGCCACGCAGGATGAAATCAAATCGGCGTACCGCAAGCTCGCCTTAAAGTACCACCCCGACCGCAACCCCGGCGACGAGGCCGCGGCGGAAAAGTTCAAGGAGGTCAACGAAGCCCATACCGTCCTTTCGGATGAGCAGAAGCGCAAGCAGTACGATTTTGAACTCGAACATCCCGGCATGGGAGGAATGGGAGGGGGCAATCCCTTCTCGGGCGGCAACCCGTTTTCGGAAGGCTTCGGCGATTTCGGCGATATTTTCTCGTCGATATTCGGCGGCGGCTTCGGCGGGGGCGCGCAGCGCCAGGCCCCTGCGCGCGGCGCAAATATAGAGCAGACTATCCGTCTCTCCTTCCTCGACGCAATAAAGGGCTGTTCAAAGGAGATAAGCTACTTCCGCAACGAGCCGTGCAAATCGTGTAACGGCACGGGCGCCAAGGGGGGCACGGCCTTCCAGAAATGCCCCCGCTGCGGCGGCGTCGGCACAATAAGGCGGCAGGCAAACAGCATATTCGGCGCTACCATTCAGGTCAGCGCCTGCCCCGATTGCGGCGGCACGGGCAAAAAGGTGCTCGAAAAATGCCCCGACTGCAGCGGCAAGGGCTATGTCCGCAATCAGACGCGCTTTACCATCAATATCCCCGCCGGCGTCGATTCGGACAGTTCTCTCCGCAAGCGCGGCTACGGCCAGGCGGCGCCCAATGGCGGCGAGCCGGGCGATCTCTACCTCTATTTCCAGATCGAACCTCACAAGCTGTTAAAGAGGCAGGATAAGGATCTGTACGTCACAGTGCCCATCTCCTACCGCACCGCCGTGCTCGGCGGCAAGATACAGGTGCCGGGCATAGACGACACCCAGGAGCTCGTCGTCCCCGCGGGCACGTCCTCGGGCACGCGCTTCTGCATACGCGGAAAGGGCGTGCGCACCGTAAACGGCACGGGCAATCTCTATGTGGATGTGCAGATAGATATTCCCGAAAAGCTGACGCGCGAACAGGCAAAAAAACTCAACGAGTTTGAAGACTCCGTCCCCTTAAAATCCTGCGACAACATGCAGCGCTATTCCAACAACCTCTCCGCCCTCTACGGCAGAAAGGTCGATAAACAGTAAATTATGCGCCGCGGCGGATTGTCTCCGCCGCGGCGCATTTTTCCATAAATATTAAATTGCCCGGCACATATGTGCCGGGCAATCCTCTTATATAGGGTATTTCATCTGTCGCCGAAGAGCTCGCCGTACCGCCTGTCTATCTCGTCGAAATGCTTTTTAAAGCATTTATAGAATCCGCCGCTCTCTGCGGTGATGTAGGGCTCTTCGGGCGCGCCCTGCGCCTCCAGTTCGGCAAGGCGGTAATCGCCGTTCACCTTCCAGCCCTGCAAAAAGCCTATGTGTATGGCGTCCGTCGGGCAAAAGAAGGAACAGCGCATACACATGTCGCACCTGTGCCCGAATTTAACCTTTCCTCCTGCAATTTTTATGTTGCCTTCGGGGCAGTTTCTTGCGCACAGTCCGCATTTTATACACTTGTCGTCCGCGCGGTATAAAAAAGAATTTACCGCCCCGCCTATCTTCTGAACGGATACCGCCGCCGAGGCGATGTTGTACGCCGCGTTGGATTTTATCTCGGGTGCGGTGCCGCTCTCTATGTCGTGCACCAGTATTTTCAGCAGCTTTTCGTCCTTGTCGAGTATTTCGCGCACAAAGTTTCTGTCAAAGGCAAAGTGTATGTTGTAGGGCATCACAAAGTGGTATTCGCCCGCAAACACCGCCTTTCTGCGCTTCATGCGCCGCAGAAGTATGCGGCTGGATGCGTTGTTTATGGCAAACGTTTCGCCGCTGTTTTTGTATATAAAATACTTTTGCCCCGCACATATGTTGAGTTTACTGACATATCTGTTGAACGGAAGGGGGGAGTTGAATCCGTAAATCGGATATCCGAACCCGATCATGTCGTAGCCCGCGGCGTCGGCGACGGGCGCGGAACGGTTTATCTCCGTGCTGTCCACCTCGTGTCCGTTCGCCTTCAGCTTCGCCGCAAGTTTATTTGTCAGATACCGCGTGTTGTATGTGCCCGTGTAGTATACCAGCAGTATCTTCATATGCGCACCATGCCGTGTTCGGCCAAAAAGTTGATGTGGTCGCGCACGGTCTCTTCGAGGGGGCGGGGGGAATACCCGAATTCCCTCACGCTCTTGCCGATGGGGAAGTCGCTCCGCTCCCTTATGGATGATAGCGCCGCCCCGGTGTACAGCGGACGCTTGCCGCTCAGTTTGGAGGCAATGTATAAAAAGGGCAGTCCAACATATGCAACCCACAGCGGCAGCGTGGGGATCATTTTGCGCCCCGTCATGCCGCATATTACGTTCAGGCAGTCGTTGATCTTATCCGGTTGGTGCGCGAATATGTAGCTTTCACCGCGCTTTGCTCTTTCAAATACCGCGGGCAGAACGTCGGCAAAGTCGCGTATGTCAAAGTCGTTGTAGCCGGCGTTCACCGAAGCGGGCAGTCTGCCCTCGATAAATTCGATGAACATCTGCGTCATGTGGCTGTTGCTGTAATCGCCGGGGCCGAGCACGCCCGCGAGCATGAGTATGCTCGCATCCAGCCCGTGTTCCTTCACGGCGTTCAGCACTATTCTGTCCGCTTCGCTCTTGGATTTTGCGTATGCCGTCCTCGCCTTTGCGGGATCGGGCACGTAGTCCGTCAGGTTTTCATCGGGGAAGTAACCCCTGGGGAATGCCTCGGTGGAGGATATGTGCAGCAGTTTTTTTGCACCGTGCCTCAGGCACGCCTCCACAACGTTGCGCGTTCCCGTCACGGTTGCGGAGTTCAGCTCGTCCGTCGAGCCTTCGCCTATGCTCACCTTTGCAACGGTGTGAACAACGGCGAAGGGAGCATCCCCTTCAAACAGTTTTTCCACGTCGCCGGCGTCGGCTATATCGCCGAATACCACTTCGGGGGCGGCGTCTTCAAACACCTTTGCAAATTTTTCGCGGCTTCTTGCAAAGCCGCGCACGCGGCAGCCTTCGGCAAGCAGTTTCTTCGTGAGTACGTTGCCCACATAGCCCGTACATCCCGTAACGATGTATGTTATGTCTCTGTCCATTCTTCTCTCCTTGTAAAAACGCCCGCACCCGGCGCACGGTACATTCATTTTAACATATCGCGCGGAAAATAGCAAGCTGCTTGCGCAAGGCGCGCTCCGCGCCTTAAAAATAATTGACCGCCGAAAAAAATGCGTCCGCGCGGAATTGCATTCCGCGCGGACGCGGCGTATCATTGCGGGTTTTTCTGCGCCGTTCCGTCCCGGATTTCCTCCCGGCTTTGCCCGTCGTCGTCCGCCGTGTCGTCCTCCATCAGTTCGTCTTCAAAGATTTTGAGCAGCATATCTTGTTCGTTCTTTATCTCCTCCATGTCGCGCTCCACGGAGTGTATCTCCTCCTTTACAAAGCGCAGTTTGTCGCGCTTTCTGCCCTCTCCCGTATCGGCTATGCGGTATACCTTTTTTACGCCGCGCAGCGAAAGAAGCGAAAGTAGCGAAACACCGAACACGAAGATGCTGTTTATCACGGAGAACAGCGTGGAAAATACAAACGAAAGGGGCAGATCGGATACGGATATCTGCGGCATCATGCCGCCGCCCATGCCGCCGCCAAAGCCTTCGGGCGGCGGCTGCATACCTATCCTGAACGAATAAAACAGGCTGCGTTCGCCCGTCATCAGGGAGCCCAGGTCTATCAGCACTTCCCTTATGGCAAACCACCCGCTTGAAAATCCCGGCGGCATCGCCCCGTCCATGAAGTCTTCGAGTTCCTCCGTCGAAAAGTCGCCCAGCATCCCGCCCGAGCTCTTGGAAAAACATTGCGAAATTATCAGTCCCGCCACGGTGAAGGCTATTACGGTAAAGGCTATAACCACGTCGTATTTGGGCATCTTCACGTGGCAGTCGGCGCGGTAATTGTCGTTCATCTCGCGTTCGGCATTGGTGTTAAAGACGCAGATAACTACGGCATATACCAGCACCAATCCCAAAAGAAGGGGGGAGTAGAGGAAGAACGCCGCCGGCAGGGCTATCGCAAATACTATCTTGAAAGTGCGGTAGACGCGCCTGTCTATGTGTATGTAATTTTTCTTCCTTCTGCTTATGCCCAGTGCGTCCTGCTTCTGCATACGGCGCAGGGTGTCCTTTTTGCTGTTCTTCATGCGTCATTCCCTCCTGAGCGATTCCACGGGATCAAGCGCCGCCGCGTAGGAGGCGGGCGCCACGCCCGAACATACGCTCAAAAGTATGCTCAGCGCCATGCCCGCGATATAGTACACGCCGTAATAGTACGAAACTATGTTCACGCCCAGGGAGGCGGTGCACACGTTGACGATGATTGCCACCGTGAGCGAGAGTATTACGGCTATTATGCCGCTTATCGCCCCCAAAAAGGCCGCTTCAAACAGGAATATGCGGCGTATATTGCTCTTGCTTCCGCCTATGGCCCGGAGCACGCCTATCTCCTTTGTGCGCTCTATGACGCTTATGTACAGCACTATGAATATCATTATGGCCGAAACCACCAGCGAGATCGCGCCCACGGCGGTGAGCACCATCGTGCCCAGGTCTATGTATGAGAGTATGTCCGTGAGCGAGGCGCTCCCGCCCGAAACGGTGTAGCCCAGCGTCTCCAGGTCGCTCTTCACGCCCGAAAGGGAGGAGGAGTCCTCCACATACACGATGAGTTTGTTCGAAGGCAGTTTGCGGCCGGCGGATGAGTACAGCTCCTCCAGCACGTCGCGCGCCGCATAGGCGCAGGCAAAGCCCGAATAGGAGGAGGTGTCTTCATATACTCCGCTCACGGTCAGCGTCAGGCTTTCCCCGCTTCCCATACGCAGTTCCACCGCCTGTCCCGCGGCGGCCGCGTAGTTGCCTTCGCATATGTCCTTGGCGAGCGTCTCGTTTATGTATATCTCCCCGTCGGAAGGCTGTCCGCCGCTCAGGGCTGAAGGAAGCGCGCTTTCGGTTGAAGAGAGCGTGAGCAGCGTGCCCGTTATGTTGCCCGATGCGTAGTTAATATTGTTTTTGCTGATTACCGCGGTCGAAGTGTCGTCTACGCCGCTTATCTTTTCAATGGCGGAAATTTCCGAATCTGTGAACGAAGTGCCGTCGGGATTTTCTATCTCCAGTTGTAAAACGTCGTCGCCCGAGATAAGCACTTTGTTCACATAGTCGGTGATGCCCGAAGATATGGAGAGTATGAGATTACGGCGGCTATGCCTATTGCCATGGCAATGCTCACCAAAATGCTCCGCTGCCGGCTGCGCCATAAGTTGTTCCATGCCAGCGCCATGGTGTTTTTCGTGCTTATGCTTCCCGCGCGGACGGGGCGGCGGCGTAAAGTTTTGCTCTTCACGGAGGATACTTTCACGTCCTGCGCAATTATGCCGTCGGCAATGCTCACTATGCGGCTGCACGAATCGGCAACCTTCTGCGAATGTGTTATAACTATTACAAGTTTGCCGCTTTCGGCTATTTTTTTCAGAATGAGCATTACGAGTTCGGCCGACTCCTTATCGAGTGCGCCCGTCGGCTCGTCGGCAAGTATTATTTCGGGATTGTTCGCCAGTGCGCGCGCTATTGCCACGCGCTGTTTCTGCCCGCCCGAAAGCTGATTGGGCATCTTTCCGGCGGCGTGCTCCATCTTTACAACCTTCAAAAGTTTTATCGCGCGGTCGGTCTGTATCTTTTCGTCTATGCCGCTCATCTTCATGGCTATCTTAACGTTATCCAACACGCTCATGTTGCTTATGAGGTTATAGCTCTGAAAGATCATGCCCACACGTTTTTTGCGGTAGTCGTCCATCTGCCGTTCGGTGAAGTCTTTCAAAAATTCGCCGTTAAGGATGATGCTGCCCGTGTAATTCGTGTCCAGTCCGCCCAAAATATTTATGAGCGTGGACTTCCCCGAACCGCTCTCGCCCAAGAGGGCCACAAGTTCGCCCTGCTTGAATCCCGCCGAAATGTCGCGCAGAACGCTCTGCGTCTCCGTCCGCGAAATGTTGTATTCCTTTTTGATGTTTGCCAGCTGCAGATATGCCATAGCGTTCTCCCGAAACATTTTTTAACAAATTTTACCATGGCTTTATGTCTGCTCTGTGTGACGTTTGAGAAAATTTTATGAATAATTATAAAAATAATTTTCATTTTTATTCAATCACGTCGGCTGTGTCGGCAATAAATTATGCATAAAAAATTCATGCGGTCTGTAATACAAAACCGCACGGGGCGGTGTTACGCAATCAAATGTTTTGAGAAATTCGCCCTCGTCCTTCGGTTCCTACGGAACCAAAGTCGGGTATCCGGCTCTTTAAGCGATATATAACAAAATAAAGGATGACAAAATAAGTGAACCGTAAGGAATGCCGCCGAAACCCCGTTTCGGGGCCCCCTCGGCGGGACGCCGCCTAAAGCGGCGTTGCGCAATTCAAATTCTGTAGGTACATCATAACGAAAACAGGGATGACAAAAGTCATCCCTGTTTTCGTGGTGCAGCAATGCAATCAATATCCGAATTTTTTGCCGCTTCAATTTCGGAAAAACTTACCGTTCTGCTTCCGTCCTTGAAGTTGAATGTTATCGTCAGCTTGTCATCGAACAGGTAAATCGAGTTG
>CALVLX010000058.1 GCA_944341195.1 uncultured Clostridia bacterium | reverse complement strand
TGCTCCTGTCCTCGGCAAAGCTGTTGGGCATTCTTCAGTCGTGCACCTATTCAAACAAAAAGCTGATAGAGTGGTCGCGCAAAAAGTGTAATCTCACGCTGGGCCGACACCTTCTGCTTGCGCTGTGCTGCGCGCTGGCTTCGGCCGTCATCGCCCTTGTGTTCTCCTTTGCGGGCGAGTGGGCGGCGGTAATCAGCCTCGCCGCTTACCTCATCTTTTTCGTGCTGTTCATCGTGGCGGATACAAAGCTGTCGCTGCGCAGCCCCGCAACGCTCACGCCAAGGTTTCTCCGCCTCATGGGCGCGGTGTGGTTTGTAAACGCCGTCATCGCCTATCTCTTCGTCACTCTCCTCACTTTTGCCGATTACTGCTGGGGGCACGCCCTCTTTACCGACTTAAAATATGTCGCGCTCTCGGTGCTTCCCCTCTGCATTCTGCCCCTCGTATGTCTTTCCAATCTCGTCATAAAGATATACGAAGTCCCCCGCAACGCAAAGTATGTGCGCGATGCAAGGCGCAAACTTGCCGCAACGCAGCTCACGATAGTGGGTATAACGGGCAGCTACGGCAAGACGAGCACCAAAAATATACTCTCGGCCATGCTCGCAAAAAAGTACAGCGTGCTCTCCACGCCCCGTTCGCACAACACGCCCCTCGGCGTCTCCAAGACTATAAACGAAAACGACCTTTCGTCCAATCAGGTGTTTGTCGTCGAAATGGGTGCGCGCCACGTCGGCGACATCGCGCAACTCTGTGAGCTCTGCCCGCCCGATTACTCCCTGATTACGGGCATATGCCCCCAGCATCTCGAAAGTTTCGGCAGCATGGAAAATATAGTAAAGGGCAAGGGAGAAATTCTCGAACACACAAAGAATGCCTCCGTCATCGCCGCCGACTGCATGGAGTATTTCAAAGATTACCCCTGCAAGAAGTATGCCGCCGACTGCGTCAGCGACATCTCCGCCGACTGCGAAGGCACTTCGTTCACCCTCTCCATAGACGGCCTTTCCGCAAGGCTGCGCACAAAACTTCTGGGCGAACATTCGGCGCGCAATATCGCGCTCTGCGCAAGGTGCGCAAGCCTCATGGGCGTTTCGTTCGATGATATATGCAGTGCAATTCAGGAACTCGACTATGTTGAACACCGCCTGCAACTCATAAAGAGCAACGGCGTGTATATCATCGACGACGGCTACAACGCCAATATAAAGGGGGCGGAAGCAGCTCTCAACGTTCTCAAAACTTTTTCCGGCAACAAGATTGTCGTCACTCCCGGCCTCGTCGAACTGGGCATTCTCGACCGCTCCGAAAACGCCGCCCTCGGCGCAAAGCTCGTCGGCTTCGACAGCGTCATTCTCGTTGGCGACACTCTCGTCGGCTATATAAAGGAGGGCTACCTCTCGGCCGGCGGCGACGAAGCAAAGCTGCGAATAGTGCCCACGCTCTTCGACGCCGAAGAGCAGATACGCGTTCTGGCTGGCAAGGGCGATGCCGTGCTCTTCCTCAACGACCTGCCGGCGATCTACGCATAAGGCGCGCAGTGCGCCGCGCCGCCTCTCATCAAGCGGGCGGGTTGCCTGTCCGGCGGTTTTTGCCGCAAAGACGCGTATAATAACTCGCATAGCAATCATTCAGGATACGTATGAAATACCCGAGCGAAAAATTTTTTTGCGGAGGTATTTTTTTATGTGTAAAAATATAGCAGTCTTCTTCGGCGGGGTTTCGGGCGAAAACGAAATTTCGGTCATCACGGGCACAATGGTGTGCAACGTCCTCAAAAGGTGCGGAAAATGCGTTCTGCCCGTATACATCGCGCAGAGCGGCGATTTCCTCTGCGGCGAAAAACTTTCAGACATAAAAAACTTTGCCGGCGGCGTACCCTCTGGCAACCGCGTAGCCTTTGTTAATGGGGGCATAGCAGTTTTGGCAGGGCGCGCCGGCAAAAGGATTAAGCGCGTCTTCCCCGTCGGCTGCGCGGTAAACTGCTGTCACGGCGGGTGGGGCGAGGGGGGAGGAATAAGCGGCCTCTGCGCCGCCATGTCCGTGCCGCTTGCCTCCGCAGGGATGTTCGAAAGTTCGGCATTCATGGATAAATACCTCACAAAGATAGTCCTCAAGGGGCTGGGCATTGATACTCTCGAATGCGAATATTTAAGGGATATTGCCGGGGCAACGCGCATAAACAACTTCCCCGTCATGGTCAAACCGGCCTCCCTCGGTTCGAGCATAGGGGTGGTCAGGGCGGATAATCGGAGAGAACTTGAATCCGCCCTCGAAGTCGTGTTCCGTCTGGACACCGCCGCCGTGGTCGAAAGATACATACCCCGCCGCCGCGAAATCAACTGCGCCGCGTATGCCTGCGGCGGCAGGGTGGTTACTTCGCCGTGCGAGGAGGTGTTCGGCGGCGAGATACTCAGCTACGACGATAAGTACTCCGGCTCTGGCAGGAGGGTTTTTCCCGCTCAACTTACCCCCGCCGAGGAGGAGCGCATCCGCGGCATGACCGCCGAAGTCTGCGAAAGGCTGGGCGTGCGCGGCATAGTCCGCTTCGATTACATCATCGAAGGCGAAAATATCCGGCTGTGCGAAGTCAACACCGTCCCCGGCTCGCTCTCGCACTATCTTCTGGCAAAAAATTTGGAAGAGTTCGGCGCACTCCTTGTCCGCCTCATAGACGACGCCGTCCTCGCCTTTGAAAAAGACAGGTCAAAGCTGCTCGTCAACACGGGCATTATAAATAATTTTGCCTCAAACGCTTGCAAGTTAAAGTAAAAATATAGTAAAATTATTGCAAAAGAATTATCGAGGTACCGTATGAACAAAATTCGCATGACCACGCCGATCGTCGAGATGGACGGCGACGAAATGACTCGCGTCCTCTGGCGCTGGATAAAGGAAATTCTCATAGAGCCCTACGTCGATCTCAAAACGGAGTACTACGATCTCGGCCTGCCCGAGCGCGACGCAAC
>CALVLX010000057.1 GCA_944341195.1 uncultured Clostridia bacterium | reverse complement strand
ACGGCGATCATAGACGAGCCTGCGGCGGAGGTTGTGAGAAGAATTTATAATCTTCGAATACAGGGACTTTCGCCATACCGCATAGCTCGCACGCTTTCGGACGAGGGCATACCCAACCCTACTCTTTACAGGACGAAAAAGGACGGCAGTAAAATCAACAGACAGGCGCCGAATTGGTGGAGTCATAAAACGGTAAGGGAGATGCTTGCAGACCCCACATACAAGGGCTGTACGGTACAGCACAGGCGCTCCACCATTTCCTACAAGAACCACAACACCTATTGGTTGCCGCAGGAAGAATGGATTGTAAAGCAGAATGCACACGAGCCTATCGTCAGCGAGGAAGTCTGGGAGAAGGCGCAGGAAGCCGCACGTTCGGTGTCGCGCTCCAAACGCACAAGTAGCGGCGTAACCCACCCTCTTTCGGGATTTATCTATTGCGCCGACTGCGGACACAAGATGAAGATAGTTCATTCCAAGAAAAAGCAGCCAGACGGCAAAGACTATGACTGCGAGTGCTACATCTGCCGCACTTATGCAAATCTCGGAAAGAACTACTGCACTACCCACGCCATTCAGAGGAAAGACATTGAAGAGATTGTGCTTGCGGACATCCGCGCAAAGTGCGACTTCGTTCTAAAAGACGAAAATGCCGCACGGGAAGAATTTCTGAAAAGCAAGTCCAAACGCTCCGTCACGGCAAGAAATTCTGACCTTAAACAGCTCAACGCCAAGAAAAAGCGCATGGAAGAGTTAGATGTACTTATCCGTTCTGCCTTTGAGGAAAAGGTCTTAAAGAAGATGCCCGAAAATTTATGCAACTCGCTCTGTGAAAGCTATCAGAAGGAACAGCAGACGCTGCAAACCGAGATAGCCGCATTGGAGAAAAAGTTGCAAGACGAGAGCAAGGACGAAGCCGACGTCGAGGAATATATAAGGCGCATAAAGCTGTACGGCAAATGCCCCGAACTTACGAGGGAAATGTGCCTGCAACTCATTGAGTTTATTACAATCGACGCAAAGACGGAACGCAATAACCGCTGGCACTCCCCTGCACCTCGGAACATTCATATCTATTACAAACTGATAGATAAAGAACACGCGAAACCAAACGACAATTAAATTTACATTCCTTTTTGTACGCGCTATAAAGAGTGCGGGTGTAATCCCGAAGTCGTAATGAAGTGGGTAGGTCACGAATTCGACGCTGATGTAAAGACCAGCCGAGTTGACAGAGGCTATACCGACTACTCGGAAGAATATTTAATGCAAGAAATTAACAAAATTGACTATATTTTGTGATTTACAATCAAATTAACAAAAAAAGGCTTAATTTTTAGGCAAATATGGCAAGTTTTCACTTCCCAATCTCTTCCCAAACATAACAAAACGGGAGGAAATTATCAAATTTCCTCCCGCTCCGTGGTGCCCGAGATCGGACTTGAACCGATACGGATGTTACTCCTCAGGATTTTAAGTCCTGTGCGTCTGCCGATTCCGCCACTCGGGCATGTGTTTTTGTTAAGTTTTCAGTTTTTTTGTTAAAAATTTGTTAGTTTCTATCTGCCAAAAATTTTAAGTCCCTTGTGTCTGCCGATTCCACCACAGTAGCGTGCATTTTTGTGAAGTTTTTAGTTTTTTTGTGAACTTTTTGTTAGTTTCTTTCTGCCAAAAATTTTAAGTCCCTTGCGTCTGCCTATTCCGCCACAGCAGCATATGATATGCGGTCTTGCATAACCGCCAAAAAGCAGATTGCGGACAAAATTTATCTGCTATGTTAGAATACCACTTTTGACGGCATTTGTCAATAAATTAATACGGCCTGCGCCGCCTATGTTAAAATAATGGCCCGCAACAACGTTCTCCCCCCTAAAAAACTCGTTTGTCGCGGCATATATACGCACCAATCTGCATACCGCCCCGATCGCCGCCATCGTTGTAAAGCCGATAGATAAACCATATATGCGGGGCAATTTAAAAAACAGCTTTTAAAGGATTGAACGGCATATATACAGGGGGCAAACATGGATTGCGCTACCCGATGGCAGATTGAGCGGCACATATGTGCTATATAATGCGACGCCGAACGAATAAATCATGCCCCGGACGGAAATGCGCCGCCACACAATACCCCGCGACGATTGCCCCGCATATATACCCCAAACGACGTAAGTATCCCGATCTGAAATAATTAAAATCACTGCAAAGTACCCGCGCCGTACAAAACGTGGCGGCCGGCGAAAAAAAATAAAATTGCTATTCTTCCGCAATGCAAGCCACAAATGATGCGTGCAAAAAAACGCAGACAAATTTAACTCCGGCACACTATCCTATTCCCACAGTTTAAGCCATACTATTTGTTCGGCCGATGACCCCCCCCGCTCTTCGGTCTTCCATATAAAAACGATCAGAAAGTTAGCAACGTATCATGCGGGGGATGAAAGTTATACGGCCGGAGTTAATGGGGACAACACGAACCGGAAGAGCGCGCTCAACGGCTTTGCTGCCTTCTGTAATATGGCGGGCAAATCCGCCCGAGGATACACTGAACTTATACTTCAATGCGCGGCCAAAAATACACAGGCATATCTGTTCGGCAGGCGACATACATCGGTTGAATATATCAATCTGCCGAGTTATCAACAATATGCCCGTTTTTTGACATAAACAGACAAAAAAACATGTGTTTGAAGGTTGAACACATGTTTTTTTAAATTAAGTTATCAACAATTGCACATTTCACGTGTGCATAAAAATGTTCATGTACGAAAACATTGCGTGGCGGCACTCCGAGGCGGTCTAACGCCTCATGCAGGCGGCGCAGCCAACTTCTGCGGTGCCCCTACATTGCGGCCGTTTTGCAGAAGAAATAATAAGTCTGATCCTCGCCGGCGGGACGCATACCCGCAGAGAGCAGCATAGCCCTGCTGCGAAGGTTGGGCTTGAAACATTTTGCCAGAACTTTTTCGATATTGAGTTCAAAAAAGGCATAGTTCATTGCTCCTAAAACAGCTTCCGCGGCGTAACCCTTGCCTTCATACTCGGGAAGCAGCCTGACGCCGACTTCGCAATCGTTCCTGTAGCCGAAATTGTGCAGCACAACTTCGCCCACAAAATTACGGCCTGCATAGATGCCCATAGGCATCTCCTCGCGCCTTTCAAAGTCCTCCCTTATGCCCTGCATAAAAAATTCGGGCGTGGGATTGCCTGAATAGTGCTCGCGCCAGTTATATCCCCAGTACCTGTTCCTCTCCTCATCGTATTCGAGCCTGTAAAATTCCAGCGAATTCATGTCCGTGATTTCCTTAATTGTAAGGCGTTCCGTGGCGATTACGGGCAAATGGGACACTCTGTCTATCGCGCGGCGGGGAAAAATATCATATTTGTCTATCAATGCCACAGGATTATACTGCAACTTGCTCTTTCTAAGACCTGGATCGCCCGAATCGTCTTCGCGATTGAGATAAATTACGCCGTCCGTGGCAAAATGCCTTGCAAACTCCTGCGCCATTGCAGGATACGCGCCCTCATAATCCGTGAGCGCCTTTTCGATATGGATGACCAGCTGGTCACCGCAGCGCTCTCCTATGGAAATGGCTATAATCTGACCTTCAACTTCCAGTGCGCCCGCCTTGAGCTTTAAATCGTCCAAGTGCGGAAGCAATTCATATACGCCTTCGAGCTCCTCCCTGGCCATAACCGTTCCCTTTGCCAGCTGGCGCTCCTTGAATTTATCCAGAAACTCTTCCATAACACGGATATCGGCGCCCGTAAGAGGCACGAACGAATAGCCGGGATAGAGCTTTTTGAATTTGTTTATATGGTTGCGCTGCCCCGAAAATCTCTTGCCGGAAAAGGTTTTAAAATCCTCGGCGGCATACAGATAATCCCTCCAACGCCTGTGGTTGGTTATCCTCATCTCCATGCTGTAGCGCGCTATCATTATATCCATTTTTTCACGTGGAACACAGGTGTAGTGCACACGTATATTGCGTTCGCGGCAGTACATCTCGATACTATCGAGCGCGCGTTCGGCATCCCCGCTCTTCAGCTCCATGGGGAAGTGAAAATAAATTCTGCCCTGATAGCATTCCTTGAATACGACGCAGTCATCAACGTATGCAAATTCAAGCGAGAAGTGCTTCTGCCACATCAGCTTGAAGGCGGCCGAGTAATCGCTTATTTTAAGAAAACAGCCTTCAAAATAGGGCTGCATGGCCTTAATATCAGGTAACGTGAGTGTTTTGAATTGAATATCCATATTATCAAAATAAAAGGGGCAAAACGCGGCCGAAGAGAGCCCGTCCTGCCCCTGAAGTTTTTACTGCTTGCCGATGATGTCCAAAATCTCTGCAATTCTGTCCAGATCGTCCCTTGAGTAGTAGTCGATATAGATGCGCCCCTTCTTATCGTTGCCTATGAGGCTGACCTTTGTTCTGAACACAAAGCGCATACGCTCGACCAGATCCTTGAGTTCAACAGAGGCAATGGCGCGCTTCTTCTTTTTCTTCTCTTCGAGAATTTCGGGGGAGATATTGTATGCGCGCACCTTTTTTTCGAGTTCGCGCACAGACATGCCGCTCTTTACGGCGTCGGTTGCGAACGTGAGCTGATCATCGGGTGCGAGCGGAACGAGCGTCCTTGCGTGACCGGCGGAGAGCTTGCCTTCGGCGACGAGCGAAGTTACTTCGGGCGTAAGGGAGAGCAGCCTGAGCGTATTTGCGACCGCGGGGCGGGATTTACCTATGCGCTCCGCAAGTTCATCCTGCGTCAGCTTGTAATCGACCATGAGTTGCTTCATTGCCGTTGCCGCTTCGATGGGATTGAGGTCTTCGCGCTGCAGATTTTCGATGAGCGAGATCTCTTTTATCTGGCGCTCGTTGTAATTGCGGATGACGACGGGTATTTTATCCAGCCCCGCCAGTTTAGCCGCGCGGAAGCGCCTTTCGCCCGCGATAATCATGCACTTGCCGCTGCCGTCGTCGTTGACGACGATGGGCATTATGACGCCGTGCTTTTTGATTGAATCGGCGAGCTCGCGCATGGCCTGTTCGTCGAAATTCTTTCGGGGCTGATTGGGGTTGGGATAGATATCCGCCAAATTCATCTCGCTTGCGTTGCGCCTCTCCTCTTCGGTATAAGAAGTGAACGCAGACTTGCCCTCATAGACGTGGGCGAAGGCCGAACCGGTCTCTTCGAAGAGAGCTTCGAGTCCCTTTCCCAATCCTTTTCCTGTATCCTTAGCCATAAACACCTCCACCTGCCGTGGCAACATTTTTGCCGTAAAAGACCTTAAAAATGTGCCGGCAGCGGCTAAAATTTTTTATAAAAAATTGATTTTTTAAAATTTCTCTCAGAGCATGGCGCAGAAAAATATTTGAGCGTACATTTTCCATGCCGGCGCTGAAGAAAAATTAATCACTTCTGCTTGGATAAAAACTCTTCGGCAAGAGCCCTGTAGGCCCTCGCCCCCACGCACTTGGGATCATACAGCATAATGGGCTTCCCGTGGCTGGGAGCCTCGGAAAGGCGGATATTGCGCGGAATTATTATTTCGTACAGCTTATTTTTAAAGAACTTCTTAATCTCCGCCGTTATCTGCTTGGAGACGTTGGCCCTGCCGTCGTACATGGTTATCACGACTCCTTCGATGACGAGGCCGGGATTGAGATGCTGCTTTACCATGGCTATGGTATTCATCAGCTGGCTGACGCCCTCCATGGCGTAATATTCGGCCTGAAGGGGAATAATCACCGAGTCGGAGGCCACCCACGCATTAATGGTGAGCAGGCCGAGCGAGGGCGGACAATCTATGAATATGTAGTCGTAATTATTCCGCACCTCCCTCAAGGCATTCTTGAGGAGGGCCTCCCTGCTCCGCTTATAGACCATGTCCACTTCCGCACTCGTGAGATCGACGTTTGCCGGCAGAATGTCCAGAAGGGGAACTTCCGTGGGCAGGATATTGTTGGATATCTTATCGTCGTCAACGAGCACCGCGTAGACAGATTTCTTTAATGAGCTCTTGGAGAAGCCCAGACCTGTAGTCGCGTTGCCCTGGCTGTCGAGATCGATGAGCAAAACTTTCTTGCCGAGGTCGGCACAGTAGGCCGCCATGTTGACTATGGTAGTCGTCTTGCCTACTCCGCCCTTTTTATTTGTGAACGAAATAACTTTTCCCATATTTTTCCTGCCTTTGCATATTCAAGCAAAACAAAATTTAAAAATTCTCTGAAGAGCAGCTCCCGCCGCAACCGTGCACAAAACTCCGCACAACCGCCGAAAAGCCTTCGCGGATTAGAATCTATACTCTGTCTGCAAAACGGGCCTGCAGGCGATTTCGGGTGCTGAACGGGCTTAAAATAAAGTCCTCTCCGCCCTCCCGAAAACACGACGTCAATGCCTTCTGCAGCGGCTCATTTTTAATTCTTTCCGCTTCCTTTTGCCGCCATCGGGGACGCCTTGACTGCAGTGCCGAACGATATAAAATACCGTTCAACCACTCTAGCAATTAAGAAGAGCCGCAGCCCCTGCCCTTACGGATGACATCTAAATGGAAAATTTTGTTTAACGTGAAACAATAGTGAAATACGACTTTTACCTTTGCGCCGATTTAATGCTGGCGCAAAGGTAGACAAGTTTATTCAAATCTCTTGAAGGGATTGCTGTTGTTTATGCTGTCGTGCTCTTCCATGTACTGAAGGACTTCCTTATAGTCCTTGCCCTCCATGAGGAGATCGACTTCTTCGGTATAGATCGTCTCCTTTTCGATGAGCACGCGGGCCATATTGTCGAGCACAGATCTGTGCTCGGTGAGCATGTTCGTCGCACGGGCGTGCGCGCTTTCGATTATGGCGTGCATCTCGTCGTCGATGATCTTTGCAGTCTCTTCGGAATAGGTGTTGTGCGTTTCCATATCCCTGCCGAGGAATACGGTCTGCGAATTTGAACCGTAGGTCACGAGGCCGAGTTTGTCGCTCATGCCCCACTCCGTGACCATGCGTTTGGTCATTTCTGTGACGCGCTCAAGGTCATTGGAAGCGCCCGTTGTGATATCCTTGATAACGAGCTCTTCGGCCACGCGGCCGCCGAGGGCCATACAGATGAAGTCCTGAATCTTGTTCTTCGTCATGTGCGAATCGTCGTTTTCGGGAAGAGTCATGGTGTAACCGGCGGCGTTGCCGCGGGGAATTATGGAAACTTCCTGCACGGGATCGCAGTGCTCGCACAGCCTTGCTATTATGGCGTGCCCGGCCTCGTGGTAGGCGGTAATTCTCTTGTCGCTTTCGGTGACGACGCGGCTCTTCTTCTGGGGGCCCATTAAGACCTTGTTTACGCCCTCGTAGAGCTCAGCATTACCTATAAACTGTTTATTCGCACGGGCGGCCAAAATGGCGGCCTCGTTCAAAAGATTGGCCAGATCGGCACCCGAAAAGCCCGCAGTGATTCTGGCAACCGTCTTGAAGTTGACGTCGGGGGCCATGGGTTTATTGCGGGCGTGAACCTTCAAAATCTGCTCCCTGCCCTTTACGTCGGGGAGGTTGACAAATATCTGCCTGTCGAAACGCCCGGGCCTTGTCAGGGCGGGATCGAGTATGTCGGCACGGTTTGTGGCCGCCATGACGATTACGCCGTCATTGGATTCAAATCCGTCCATCTGGACGAGTATCTGGTTTAAAGTCTGCTCACGTTCGTCGTTGCCGCCGCCGAGTCCTGCTCCTCTCTGCCTGCCCACGGCATCGATCTCATCTATAAAGATGATGCAGGGCTGGTTTTTCTTTGCCATATCAAAGAGGTCGCGCACACGCGACGCGCCGACGCCGACATACATTTCGACGAAATCGGAGCCGGACACCGAGAAGAAAGGCACTCCCGCCTCACCGGCAACAGCCTTTGCAAAGAGCGTTTTACCCGTGCCCGGAGGGCCGACAAGAAGCACGCCTTTAGGGATTCTTGCTCCCAAGTCGGCAAACTTCTTGGGCTGTTTTAAAAATTCTACAACTTCTTCGAGTTCAACCTTCTCTTCCTCTGCGCCGGCAACATCTGTGAAGCGCACTTTTATATTGGTTGAAACACGCGCCTTTGTCTTTGCGAATGAATTTACGCGCCCGGCCCCGCCCGCAGTCGAACGGATTATGAGCCAAAACACCACGCAGAGAACAATTATAATTACAAACTGCAACACAGAGCCCCAGATGCTTCCGGCGTTGGGGTTCGAAAACTCCACGCTTACGCCGTAATCCATCCACTGCTGCAATACGCCGTCGGTGCTGGGCGAGGAATAGAACGAAGGGCCGTAGCAATAGTATGCCCTCTGCTCCACGCCGTTTGCCCCTTTTACATAGCCGTTGAGCTGATACTGATTGAACTCAACCTTAACTATCTGCACGATAGGTTCGCCGTTAAAGGTGATAGTATTATCTGCGCCTATACCGTAGCCCTCCGGTGCAGCGTCACCGTTTTCGTCTACAACCCTGCCTCCCTGTATGGAGTACCTGGAATTCCCCACGTAAGAGGCAAACTCATCATAATTTACAGAGCGTGCCCCTCCGTTGAGCGTAGTGGTGACGATTACCGCAATGGCCGCGATTATAAGCAAAATAATAAACACCCAAGTGATAATTCTGCTTTTTTTATTCAAAATCGTACCTCTTTTAGGGTAATACCCTCACATATTATTTACGATAGATATATTTTACCATATTATTTAAAGTATTTCAAGTAAATATACTCAAAAAATAGGCGTATCACTTAAATTTTATTTGTTTTTCACTTTAATCTAGAGCGATGAAACACCCCTGAAACGACGTCTTTTCAACGTTCCACGTGAAAAAATATTTGATTATTATAACAATTATTTACCAAAATAGTGCTAGGCGCATACTAAATTATATCTCAAAATTAGTTTCACGGGAAACATTCAACTTAATTTTTTGAGGTTTTTGATGTTTCACGTGAAACCAAAACGCTTCAAAATTGTTGATTAAAAGTTGATAACTCGGTTGAATGTCGATAACTAGGCGTATTGTTGATAAAATTATTAAAAATTATCAACATCGGGCCTCTTTTTGACGTAAAAACGGCTTAAAATCATGTAAAAAGAGGCTATAACGCACAATTATGTAGATAAATACAGGCAAAATATATAAAAAAGCCCTTGTTTTACACACAAAACAGAGTTGTTTGCCCACGATAAATCGAGCCATGCGGCGGTTTTCAGGCAAAATTCAGGTGTTTTTGTTGATAAACTGCCTATATATTTGAAATTTTGGTACTTTATTCGGAGTATGGCGCAGAATTGAACTGTAGCGCATGATATTCTGTACGCAAAGAATAAATGAGGCGCGAATACTTAATATTGCACCCGTAATGCCAGATGAGGGGAGTGATAAGCGCGCCGCATTTGCGGAGCAATTTATGCCGGCGCTTACTATTTTGTTGCCTCTCAAGTATTTCTGATAATAGGAACTACAGCTTAAATCAAATTGCAGTAGGCGGCGCAGGCATAAAATCTGGCGCAAAATAGTAATGCGCCCTCTTATTTATATGGCGCACATAAATCTATGCGCCTTAAATTTTTGGCGGCGCATAAAATATTTGGCGTCAAACCCCAAAAAT
>CALVLX010000056.1 GCA_944341195.1 uncultured Clostridia bacterium | reverse complement strand
ATCTACACTCTTTCCCTACACGACGCTCTTCCGATCTACGTGGCCGAAGCCACGAGCGGGATGAACTGCGACGCGGCGGTGTACATCCCCTGCTCGAAGATAAACCCCGACATAGCCGCGCGCGTGCTGGCAAAGGACAGAACGCTGGTGCTGGAGGGAATGGCTCCCATGAAGTTCAAGCTGGACTCCCTCCCCCTGTTCAAAAACAATACGCGCGTGATAACCGTCACCAACGGATTCGGCTATACGGAGTCGGCCATAAACATGATACTCCACGGCGCGATAAATCTGGACATGTTTGAAAAGAGCGTGCTCACCGAATACGATCCCGCAGCTATCTTCGGCGAAATACTGACCGACGTTTCGCACGGAGCCAGGATGACGATAGCAAAACTCATTTTTTAATCTCCATGCAGCCCGTTTTGAAAACTACGGCATATGCCGCGCGGAACACACCGTTCCGCGCGGTTTTTTTGCGCCTTCCCGTCATCCGAAGCGCTCCGCCTCCCTGTCCTTCCGCCATAGTGCTCCGCCTCCATCACCGTCTTTGCAACCGTGCCCCGCCCTGTCATTCCTGCGGGGCGTTCCACTCTCTACCGTTTTGCCCGTACCCTCTTTTTTGTCATGTTTACGTAGTTTCCCTTTCCCCGTCATTTCGACCGAGTGTCCTCCCTCTGTCATTTCGACCGAGCAAAGCGAGCGGAGAAATCTCAAAGCACGTCAGCAGAAAGGCATTATCAAACAATTATTCCGCAATGAAGCTGCCCCTGCCAAGGGGAAGTGGCTTGCGCGGCAAGCCGAAAGGGTTTATTCGGATAATATCCCCGTACTTACCCGCACTTTGAGATCTTTCGACGACGCCGCGCAAAAGCGCGGCTGCTCATGATGACATGCTTGGGCCCTGCCAAACAATGCCTTCTTTCTGTCATTTCGACCAAGCACCCGCCCTGCCATTTCGACCGGGCGTCCTCCCTCTGTCATTTCGACCGAGCGAAGCGAGCGGAGAAATCTCAAAGCACGTCAGCAGAAAGGCATTATCAAACAATTATTCCGCAATGGAGCTGCCCCTGCCAAGGGGAAGTGGCTTGCGCAGCAAGCCGAAAGGGTTTATTCGGATAATATCCCCGCACTTACCCGCACTTTGAGATCTTTCGACGACGCCGCACAAAAGCGCGGCTGCTCAAGATGACATTATCGGGCCCTTTCAAACACCGACTATCTCGTCATTTCGACCGAGCGGAGCGAGCGGAGAACGTATATACCCCTCTCTGCGCTTGCCTATTCGGCGGCGATGTGATAAAATGGCTGTATGATAAAACTCATTGCAAGCGATCTGGACGGCACCCTGTTGCCGCCGAGCAAGATAATGCCCGAAAAGACCTTTGAATACATAGAGGCCATGAGCGCAAAGGGCATACTGTTTGTACCCGCGAGCGGCAGACAGCTGCCTTCGGTAAAGAAGATGTTTGAACCAGTACTGGATAAAATAGCCATCATAGCCGAAAACGGCGGGCTGGTGTGGCTGGGCGGAGAGATAATTTTCCGCGATCCCACCCCCGCGGAGGGCGTAAAGTACGCGCTGGACATAATAGACGGCCAGGAGGGGCTATACCCCCTTATATCCTGCACCGACTGCGCATACTACAGCTCGGAAAACGAAGCGTTCATAGAGACGGTTAAAAAATCCTACACCTCCGTACAGTATGCGGACGACCTTAAAAAGGTTGCGGACGGCGAGGAAGTTTTAAAAATTTCGGTATGGGACGAGAAGCCGTGCGCGGAGCACGGGGGAATTATTCTGCCTCCCCTCATAAAGGGGCTGCGGGCGATGATATCCGGCTATGACTGGCTCGACGTATCCGCGCCGCAGGCCAACAAGGGAAGGGCGTTTGAGGCCATTTTAAAGCACCTTGGTATAGACCGTGCAGACAGCGCGGCGTTCGGCGACCACATGAACGATTATGAGATGCTGCGCGCGGCGGGGAGGGCGTATATTCCCGAAAACGCCTTTTATAAGCTGAAGGAGAGCGGCATCGGGGAGATAATAGGCCCGCACCGCGAACTGAGCGTAATTAAAAAAATAGGAGAACTGATATCATGAAAATACTCATCGCTTCGGACATACACGGCTCGGCGTTCTGGTGCGCAAAGCTGACGGAGGCCTTTGAAAGGGAGGGCGCGGACAGACTGCTGTTGCTGGGCGACATACTCTACCACGGCCCCAGGAACCCCCTGCCCGAAGGCTACGCCCCGCAGGAGGTTGTCGGTCTCCTCACCCCCCTTGCCGATAAAATTATGTGCGTGCGCGGCAACTGCGACAGCGAAGTCGATCAGATGGTGCTGCCCTTCAACTGCTCTTCGGACTACGCCGATCTGTTTGCGGACGGCGTTACGCTCCGCCTCTCGCACGGGCACAGGCAGACTCCGCCCATGGCCGCGGGCGATGTCTACCTCACGGGGCACACGCACGTTCCTCAAAATGCCGTGGAGGGGGGATATATACACCTCAATCCCGGCTCCGTCTCCCTGCCCAAGGAGGGCAGCCGCCACGGATATATACTGTTTGACGGAAAGAAATTCCTATTTAAGGACTTTGAAGGCGGCGTATACGACGAGAGAAAAATTTAACCGCCGCGCGCGGAGAGACGCCGCGTGTAAGCGCGCGCAACACCCCATCTTTGACTCGCAGTTAAAACTGCGCGGACGGAATTGAAAACGGCCGCGAAAAATAGCGGCCGATGAATTATAGCAAATACTTTGACATATCCTAAAATTGTGCTATAATATATGCGTAAGCAATTGAGGCTACTGCGCGGTCTGCGCACGGTGTGACCTTGAAATAATTATAAGGAGGAAGGATTATGACTTGGTTTAACAGACAGAGCAGACTTATCCAGATAATTCTGCTGCTCATCCCCGGCGTAAACTGGATTGTCGAGATATTCGTAAGATGGTCGACTTTTCTTAAAAGGGGCGGCCTCATAAGGCTTGTAGTGAGCATCGTCGTAACCGTATTCGGCCTCGTGTTCGGCTGGATCGACCTTATTTGGGTGCTTCTGTTCAAAAAACTTCTGCTTCAGTAAAGCAAACGAACTTGCCCGCTCTGCCGAGCGGGCAATAATCTTTTTATAACCCGGGAGGTATTATAATTTATGGCTTTTGACAGCTGGTTCAATTCTCAAAACAGGCTGGTGCAGGTAATCCTGCTCGTCATCCCCTTTGTGGGCTGGGTGGTTGAGTGCCTCGTCCGCCTGAGCATTATGCTGCGCACGCAGAGCGTGCTGCACATCGTCGTGTTCCTGCTCTTTCTCTTCGTGGGCTGGGGATGGTTTCTCTGCATTATCGACCTCATCTATCTGGTGCTCACAGGGCACCTCATCTTTGCCTGAATTTTGCAGACGGCGGGCGGCGCGTGGGCGCCGCCCTTTTTGCCGCCGCGTCGCGGCGGAACTATCCAAAAAACACGCCCTTCGTCACTTCCATCTTCCGTAGCGTACCTGTTTATCGAGATCGGGCCTGCACTGCTCCAACTGCGGCTCTTCGGGATCGGCATAGCCGATGCCGATAAACACGGGCATTCTGTATGTCGGCGGCCGCCGCAAAATTTATACCTTGCGCTACCGCCTCCGCAACGGCCATGCCGTAGAATATGACACCACATCAGTTATAGCCCGGATTCCATCAATTCGCAACAACTTCAAAGCCGACCTACGGAAACCCCTGTCCGTGAGCACGCGCCCGCCCCGCGGCGCGCAACATCGACGGGAAGATTTTTTAAAATTTTGCCGGCAATGGCGGCCGCGAATGACAAGAGAGCACGCCGCGCCCCGCCATGCAATTGTTGTTGCGGCACGGACACACACAACATGTTGTATTGACGTGGGGAGCAAACCCTTTAAAACATGTATTTAAAAAAAATT
>CALVLX010000055.1 GCA_944341195.1 uncultured Clostridia bacterium | reverse complement strand
TGTTGTCCTCGTTTATAGTGTAAGCTTTTTTTGACATTAATATATTGTCCGTGAAAATACACATCACCAACGCCATCAATGTCGCTATATTTAAATTTTACAATCCACTTATTACCATACCTGATATATACTTCTTCTTTAGTGCAACATATATTTTTATACTTTATAGTTAAAATAAAATAACACAGACCTATGGTATATGATGTTAATAACATTAAACTTAAAACACCGCCAATTATATAGGCAGCTATCGGTGATTGTAAATCCCTTGACCCATCAACAATAGTTATTACTGGAACGAACGCAAAACCTAAATGTAGCAAGGTATAAATACAAAACAAGATAATATGAGGTAAAGCATATTCTTTAAAAACGACATTTTCATAGTAAACTTTCGCTTCTTTCATAAAAGTCATTTAACCCTCTTCAATTGCCTCCAGACATCTTCATACAAACTATCTTTAGAATTTAAAAAATTAACCACGTTTTCCGGCATTTCATTTTCTCCCGTAATTATCTTTGCCATGCTGCATTTATTCTGTAAAGCGGTATTTTTCAGGCTTTTTACACTAAAATATTTTTTAACTATAAGATATATAAATCCCATCAAAATTGTAATTGAAGGATAAATTATAAGAACCCCGAATAATACGCCTTCAACAAAAGGAAAGCAAAATACAGTAACGATAATAAATACAATCAAATTGGTGAATAAGATTGTGCTCCACATGATCCACCATTTATAATGCTTGTTTGTACCTTCCCAATGTGGAAAGCATTTGGATAATCCCCCTTTTTTTATCCACAAGCGATAAAAATCAAATATAGTTCCAATATCAATCGCAAAAAGCAGAATGCAGGCAATAATCATTGCGCAAATAAAATCCAAAATTCACCTCTTCATTTTAAAAAAATTCATTTCCTGTATTTATTTAAAATATTGCAGGCGGCCATTGTAACCCAAAGGGCTGTAAGCAGATCCGCGCCGTCACTATTACATAGATTGTTCATAGCGATATGTTCCATTGCCTCGTAGTCCTCATCTTTAAATGGAACAATTATCCTGTCAAAGCGCTCCCCGTGCAAAAATCTGTCAATATAGCCGGCTAAACAATCCTCTTCCGACTCATATTGATGATTCAGCAGTTTTCTGCAGGGTAAATTGAGGTATGCTTTTAAAATTAAAACTTCACTTTTTGTCAACATAACTTTTGTGTTTTTTTACTATGCTATAAAGTCATTTAAAATATAATCTATATCGTTTTCTAAACAGTGGACTTCGATATAGACAACCTGCCCCGCGGCGTCCTCCATGCGAATGAACCAGACATACAGCCCGTCCGGATCGACCGGGTTGCTATCGTACGTGATACTCCATTCATCGGTCACTTTATGGTACTCTAAATTCTCATATATGTGTTTATAACCAAACAGGTAATTGTTGTCATATTCTATCTGAATGGTCAACAGGTAATAATTATCTGCCGTTTCGACATCGCCGGATATTATGACCATTGCAAGCGTATCGCTGTCTTCGTACAGCAATGCTTCCTTTTTGGTGACGGACTGCATGTTGTATATAAAACCGTACTTCCCGCCGATGGCCGCAAACTCTTCGTCGGTGAGCGCAACGGTACGGACGTTATTTGATCCGCCGAACGTAACATCAAAATTTTCGTCGCTTTTATTGAACATGAAGGGCAAAATTACTGCCAGGCAAAAGGCGATGAACAGCACCGCCACTACGACGGGCAGCCATATATTGCGCGCTTTGGCAAGCGTGTTGCCGTTTGCAACTTCGGCGGAAGGCTCTTTGAAGCAGCCCAGTTTTTCCCTGTTGTTTTCGTACCACTCATCAAAGCCGGGGCGGCGTTTTTTGATTTCCTTTTGAATTTTTCTGCGCAATCTATCCATAATCATTCTCACTTTTAAAAAAATTTTTCTCTGCCGGCCGCATCCTTTTAAAAACTTTTGCCGCGCGGCCGCAACACCGCACACAGGCAGCGGCAAAAGCCCCGTCATTTATCCCTTCACTTATATGACAATTGAGAAGGGCAAAAGTCGCCAAAAATTTAAAAAAAAGTCGGAAAAATTTTTCCGACTTGATTTTATTGACTATATAATTGTTTGATTTTAGCTTTTACGGCCGCATATATCCTCACTACCATTCTGTACGGAATGCCGCTCTCCCTGCTTATCTCCCTGAGGGGCCTGCCCCAGACGACGTGCGCTGTGAACACCTCCCTCTCCTCCCGTGTGAGGGCTTCCAAAATATCCTGCATCCACAGTTCTCCCCCGCCGTCGCCCGCCGCGGCCTCTTCGGCGTAGTCATCGAAGGGGCAGACAAAACCCCTTCTCCTTACCAAATTCAGCGCCTCGTGCTTTGTCATGCTTATCAACAGGCCGACATGGTTGCGCACGGCACGGGGATCGGAGGGATAATTCCTGAGTTTGAGTATTACGTTTGTTGCCACGTCGTAGGCGTCGCCGTCGTCTTTGGTAATGCCCAGCGCCGTGTAGCGCATCATCTGGAAGTACTCTTCATAGACGGCCTTTAGCGCGGACATGTCGTTATCCATTAACTTTTCCAACAGACGGCAAAATTTTTCATTAGTCATAATATGCTCCGCTGCGAGAGAGCGCGTTTAACATACACGGGCGCGCGATACTTACAGCCATAATTATATTAATGCGGCAACCCGTTCGGGCGGCGTCTGACGCTGCCGCAATGTTTTAAAAGGGGGCTGAAAGACGGGGTTTATTTTATGCCTTCGGCCTTTAAGGCCTCCGCCAGGAGCACGAACTGTGCGGGGGAGAGGACTTCGCCGCGCGCCTTTGAATCTACGGAGCAAGCGGAAAGGATATCCGCGGCCTGTCCGCGCGTTAGGCAAAATGCCTTGCACAGGTTATTTTCCAGCGTCTTGCGGCGGGCGGAAAAAGCGGCCTGCACAACGCGCTTATACATTGCCTCGTCCACATCGCCCAGCCTTCCGCGGGATATATCAATGCGCACCACCGCGCTGTCCACGTTGGGTGAGGGATAGAACATCTCGCGCCCGACATCCAAAACCTTTCTGCACTCGGCATAGAGGGCGATATTGGCGGTGATCGCGCCATATTCCGGGGTGTTCGGCAGGGCGCACAGCCGTTCGGCCACCTCCTTTTGAACCATTACCGTGAGCGAAAGGCACTTTTTTGAGTGTTCTAAAAGCATCATTATGAGGGGCGTGGTTATGTAATAGGGGAGGTTTGCAACCACGCGGTAGGCGGGCATATCCCTTTCGAGCACGTCCAGCCGCAGCTTTAAAAAATCCTTGAACACCACTTCGGCATTTTCCACCCCGGCGAGGGTGCGGGCGAGCACGGGCTGAAGGCTTTTATCTATTTCGTAGGCGTGCACAAAGGTCGCCCTGCGCGCGAGGGCGCAAGTGAGCGTGCCGGCGCCGCAGCCGATCTCTATTACATGGCAGCCCTCCGCGCCCGAAAGCTCCACAATCCTTTCAAGCAGCGCGCCGTCGGCTATAAAGTTTTGTCCGTACTGCTTTTTGAACGAAAACCCCGCGCGGGCGAGAGTTGTTTTGAGGTCGAAATTTTCCATTATATTCCTTGCCGGGCGGCGAATAACGCCCGCCCGATTACTCATACTTAATAGCGTGAACGCAATTTATTTGCCTTCACCATACAGATGAACGGGGATGGCGAAATTACTTTTGCCGTCCCCTGTGCTTTTTATATGCGGTTTTTAAGTTTGGGGAAGAGCCTTTCGGCATTGTCGCGCACGGCGTAGCACATCTCCCTTTCGCCCACCCCCTTTATTTCGGCCATATTGGCGGTTATTTCGGGTATACTGCGGGGGGTATTGGGAAATTGCCCGAACATCGAAGAGGGCGAAAGATAGGGGCTGTCCGTTTCGGTGAGCAGTCTGTCCACGGGTATTGCGGCAATAGCCCTGCGCGGCTTTTTGCTGCGCCTGAACGTGGACGTGCCGCCGAACGAAAAGTAGGCGCCGAGGGAGAGAAAACCCGCCGTCATTTCGGGGGAATACGAATAGCAGTGCAGTAAAAACCCGTGCCTGAGGAGGTGCGAATTTTCGGTGAGGAAATTATAGGTGTCTTCCGCACAGTCGCGCGAATGTATCTGCACGGGCATACCCAATCTGTCGGCAATTTCAAGCTGCGCCCTGAAAAAGAGGTGCTGCCTCTCCCTGTCGGTATCCGGATAGTGATAATCCAACCCGATTTCGCCAAGGGCTACGCACTTGGGGTGGGAAAGAAGACCTTCGACAGTGTGCAGATCCGAAAAGCTGCTGTGCGAAAGTTCGGTGGGGTGCAGCCCGGCGGCGAAATAGACGCAGTCGTACCACTCCGAAAGTTTTTTGCACTCTTCCGAAGACGGCGCGTCATAGCCGACGGTGACGATTTTATCGACGCCGTCCTTGAGGCAGTTTGATATAAGCTCCTCTATAGAGCCGTAGTCCCTGTAGTTTAAATGACAATGGATATCGGTATACATAAGGGCATGTTAAAACAGAAATTAAATTTAGGTTGCCCGCCGCATATGCGGCAATTAATACGCATTCTTTCAGCTTAAGGGGCTGCCGTCGGGCACGTCCTTTTCTGGACTGACGAGGGAGAGCGTTCCGTCGGGCGCTTCGGCGCAGACTATCATGCCCTCGCTCAAAAGCCCCTTCATCTCCCTGGGAGGAAGATTGACGACGACTACCACCTTTTTGCCCACCATCTCTTCGGGCGTGTAGTACTTGGCTATGCCGGAGAGAATGGATAGCGTCCTGTTGCCCACCCTCACCGTTTCGTGCAGCAATTTGCTCTTTTTTACGGCCTCGCAGGCTATAACGGTGCCCACGCGCATATCTATCTTTGCAAAGTCGTCTATGGTGACGGGCGCCTTGGTTTCGACTTCGGGCACTGGGGCTTCCTCCTGCTTCTGCCTGTCGGATATGGCTTTGATCTTGGGCTCTATATCCGCCTGCTTAATGCGTTCAAACAAGGTTACGGGCTCGTTGGATACGGTATATCCGGCCGCCAACCCAAATTTTTTGAGATCTTCAAACGAGCGCTCTCCGCCGCCCGTCTGTGCAAGGATCTTGCGCGCCGTGGACGGCATGAAGGGCTTTAACAGGTTTGCGCCTATGGTTATAGCCTCCAAAAGGTTATAGAGAACGCGCTCCAGCCTGCCCTTTGCGCCCTCGTCGCGGGCGAGCACCCAGGGCGTCGTTTCGTCGATATACTTGTTGGCCCTGCGGAAGAGCTGCCACAATTCATCCAGGGCGTCCGCCACCCTGCATTCATCCATCTTTTCGGCGACGCGGCCGGCCGAGGTTACGGCCGTCCGCATGAGTTCTTCATCCACTCCCTCCGCCGCGGCGGCGGGCGAAACGGTGCCGCCGAAGTACTGGTTTGTCATTGCAACCGTGCGCTTGACGAGATTGCCCAAAGTGTTGGCAAGGTCGGAATTGTGCCTGTCCGTCATGAGTTCCCATGTGATTATGCCGTCGTTTAAGAAGGGCATTTCGTGGAGAACGAAGTAGCGCACGCTGTCAACGCCATAGATCGAGGCGAGGTCATCGGCATACATTACGTTGCCCTTTGACTTGGACATCTTGTCGCCGCCCTGCAGGAGCCAGGGATGGCCGAACACCTGCCCGGGCAGGGGCTGGCCGAGCGCCATGAGGAAGATGGGCCAGTATATTGTGTGGAATCTTATTATATCCTTGCCGATGACGTGGATATCCGCCGGCCAGAGCTTTTTATAGGTATCGGAGGGCTCGTCCACATCGAATCCGACGCCCGTGATATAGTTGGTGAGCGCGTCCAGCCAGACGTACACGACGTGTTTTTCATCGAAATCGACGGGAATGCCCCACTTGAAGGACGTGCGGGAGACGCACAGATCCTGAAGTTTGGTCTTGAGCGTGCCGTTTTCGGCGGCGGCGAGAATTTCTTCATCCGGTTTGCCTATGAATTCGTCGGCGAGGAGGAAGTTGTTCATCATCTCGTTTTTGCGGGCAACGGGGCGGATGAAATCGGGATGCGTGAGAATGTGCCTGACGAGTCTGTCGGCATACTTGCCCATCTTAAAGAAATAGGCCTCCTCTTCGGCGGGCTTTACCTCCCTTCCGCAGTCGGGACACTTGCCGTTTACAAGCTGGCTCTCCGTCCAGAAACTTTCGCAGGGGGTGCAGTACATCCCCTTGTAGGAGCTCTTGTATATATCGCCCTGCTCATAGAATTTTTTGAATATCTTCTGCACCTGGCGCTCGTGGTAATCATCGGTGGTGCGGATGAATTTATCGTAAGATATATCCATTAACCCCCATATATCCTTGATCTGCGCGGCCACGCCGTCTACAAACTCCTTGGGGGAAACGCCCTTTTGGGCGGCCTTTTGTTCGACCTTCTGGCCGTGTTCGTCCGTGCCCGTCATAAAGTACACGTCATAGCCCTGCATCCTCTTCATCCTCGCCAAAGCGTCGGTGAGGATAATTTCATAGGTGTTGCCGATGTGGGGCTTGCCCGAAGTATAGGTTATTGCCGTTGTGATATAAAATTTCTTTGCCATTTTCAGCTCCGTAAGGCGGCGGCGACGCCCCGCCCAAAATTGTTATTATGCCTAAAATATAACATATTTTATGGCAAAAGTAAATTAATTGACGAGATATTATAAAAGTAAAAGGGGCGGCCGCAAAAAAACAGGCATATTCGCGGCGGAGGCGCAGTATTAATTAATGATGAACGTCATTTTCACGGCCGTATTTTTGGCCTCGGCGGCAGTGCTCTGCATTTCCTCGCCCGATAATTTTATCCCCGCGCTGCTCGACGGCGCGCAGAAGTCGGCCGCGGCGTGCCTTACGCTGTTCGGCGTATACGCGGTGTGGATGGGGCTTTCGCGCGTGGCGGCGGAGGCGGGCATAAACGGGGCGATAGCAAGAAAACTGAGGCCGTTTTGTTTTAAACTTTTCAGGACAAGAGACGAAAAGGGCGCGCAGTATGCCGCAATGAACATAACGTGCAACCTCTTGGGGCTGGGCGGTGCGGCCACGCCGTTCGGCATAAAGGCCGCAGGGCAATTTGAAGCCGAGGGGAATAAATTTGCCGCCAATATGCTGTTTATAGTCAACGCGACATCCGTTCAGCTTATACCTTCCACAGTCATTTCACTGCGCGCGGCGGAGGGCAGCGCCTCCCCCGCCGACGTATTTTTGCCGGCGCTCATCACCACGGCCGTATGCACGGGGCTTGCGGTAACAATATATATGCTGTGCGGCAGATCATGTCAGTCGTCATCCCTTCGCTCTTTATAATAATAGTGACGGTTGCGGCGGCGAAGGGCGTGAACGTTTTTTCGGCCTTTACGGGGGGCATTGGCGAGGCGGTGAAGTTTACGCTGTCCCTTCTGCCCCTTCTGGCCGCGGTCTTCATGATGTGCAACCTGATTGAAAGTTCGGGCATCTCCTCCGCCCTCGCCGAATGCCTCAAACCCGTGACGGGTGCGCTGGGCGTGCCGGAGGAGCTTTCCAAACTTATGCTGATTAAGCCCTTTTCGGGGAGCGGTTCGCTGACGCTGCTCACGGACATACTCGAGCGCTACGGCGCGGACAGCTACGTATCGCGCTGCGCCTGCACGATATACGCTTCCTCCGAGACGGTGTTTTATGTGTTTGCGCTGTACTTTGCCGGCGCGGACAAAAGGGGGCGCGCGCTGCCCCTTATAATTGTGCTGTGTTCCACCTTTTTGAGCACGATACTATCCTGCCTGATGTGCAGACTGCTTTAAAATACCCCTTATTTACAAATGAAAACATGTTACAAAATTTGATTATCATTAAAATTTTAAAAATAATAAAAATTTTTTCGCCAAAAACTTTACTTTTTTTTAATATCCGCTATAATAATATATGTAAACGATAGGTGATGCGGTTGCGGCAAAGCTCCGAATCAAAAATACAGCGTTTACACTCAATCAGCTCATCATTTTCCCCCTTATCATATAGGAACGGCACGGACTTCGGTTCGTGTCGTTTCTATTTACGCGCTTTTTTAAGGCGGCCGCAAAAATTTGCGGCCGCCCAACTCATATAGGCCCCCGCCCCTTTCCTCCAACCGCTCCCCTGTCGTCCCTCCGCCGTTCCTCCTCCCGTTCGCCCGCCGTTCCCCCGCCGTTTTTCTGCCGACATAAAATTTTAAATAAAATGTTGCGCCCATTGTATTGACTGTATCAAAATTTTATAGTACAATTAAGACAGTAAATACAGTTGATACAAAGGAGGACGGGGCATGAAGGCGCCAAAGATGAGTTTATACCTTGTGATAGGCGAAAATATCAAGAGGCAGATAGCCGCGGGAGCGCTGAAGGACGGCGACAAACTGCCAAGCTGCCGCGACTTTGCCGCGGAACTCGGCGTCAACCCCAACACGGTGCAGCGCGCCTACACCCAGCTTGAAGAGGAGGGCGTTGTGTTCACCATAGCCAAAAAGGGCGTGTTTATTTCCAGCTCGCGCAGGCCCCGCCCGGACAGAGCGCAGGTTCTCGCCGGAAAACTGGCCGAACTCAAGAACATGGGCTTCACGAGGGAAGAAATTTTTTCGGCTGCGGACGCGGTGTTCGGCCATGGCCGCGAATAAGGGTGTTTACATATATTAATGAAGATAATCGCGCGGCGCAGGACAATCCTGCGCCGCGCACAATTTACCGCTCTTTGATTTCAAATGCCCCCCTGCACCGCCGTCTGCCAACAACATGATATCGCAGACCGTTAAAAAGGGACGGACTCAATTGAGTCCGTCCCCTTTATTAAAATTATGGTAAAAGTATTCCGGCGGCATTGTTTCAGACCTTTGCGCCGCACTCGGGACAGAACTTTGCCCCGGGGGAGAGCGCCGCGCCGCACTTGGGGCATACCCTCTTTATGGAGGAGCCGCACTCGGGGCAGAATTTTGCCCCGGCGGGGACATCTGCGCCGCAGACGGGGCACTTTGCACCGCCCGCAGAGGACACGGCGCCGCCCAGTTCGCGGCCGAGGTCGGCCCCCAGGCCGATACCTATGCCCGCACCGACAAGCGAGCCTGCGCCGCCACCCGGATTTTTGGCCGCCTCCACCATCGCATCGGCGCGAGCCATGCGTGCGTAGAGTTCGGCATTGCCGCGCAGAACACCCAGACGGGCGTTTTCGTCTATCGCCCTTTCCACCTCGGCGGGAAGGGATACGCTTTCAAAGTTGAACGAGCCCAGTTCCAGCCCCATCGCCGTGAATCTGGGCGACATCGTCTTGAGCACATCGGCGGAGAGTTCGATGAGTTTGGCCGACATATCGGCCACCTGTATGCCGCTGGCGCCCAGGGCATCCGAAAGCCCCATTACGAGCACGGAGCGGATATACTCCTCCACATCGGCAGTGGTAAAGGAATGGCGCGCGCCCGAAAGCTCCTTTAAAAATACGGCGGCATCGCTTACGCGGAAGGAATACGTGCCGTAGCCGCGCACGCGGACGGGGCCGAGCTGGCTGTCGCGGATGATGACGGGCGTGGCCGTGCCCCATTTATGATTGACAAACAGGCGGGTGGATACAAAGTAGATATCCGACTTAAAGGGCGATTCAAAGGCATACGCCCAGGACATGAGCGCCGTCAGGATGGGCAGTGTATCCGTATCGAGGCTGTACATTCCCGGTTGGAACACGTCGGCTATGCGCCCCTTATCGCAGAAGAGACACACCTGACCTTCGCGCACGGTGAGTTTTGACCAGCGCTTTACAATGTGCTTGCGCGTATCGTACTTGTGCAAGATTTCGTCGGGAGATTGGTCTACCCATTCAATTACGTCTAATAATGCCATAAATTTCCCCATTTAAATTATTCTGTATTCAAATTATATCACACACGCGGGCAACTGTCAACGGCGGAAACAAACAAAGGTATTCCCGAAAAGGCGCGTATTTATCATCTTGAGCGCAGCAGGTTGAATTAAAATATAGAAAAGTGCGGCACTATCATTGAACAAAACCCTTTCGGCCTGCTGTGCAAGGCACTCCCCCTTGATCGGGGAAGCCCTATTGCGGATATAATATTTGTAATGCCCTATTGCAACCGAACTTTGAGATTTCTCCATGCGCTCGGCTTTCAGCCTCGCTTAGTCGAAATGACGGAAGGAAGGGCTCGGTCTAAATGCAATTTGGTGATGTTTAGCGAAGCCGTCACCGTGTCATCTTGAGCGGAGCGCCAAAGGCGCGCAGCCAAAAGATCTCAAGGCGCGGGTATGCAACTCGGTGATGTTCGGCGAAGCCATCACCGTGTCATCCTGAGCGGAGCGCCAAAGGCGCGCAGCCGAAAGATCTCAAAGCGCGGGTATGCAACGCGCAATAATCGTGCAACAAATATTGACAAAGTTGAAGAGGTTGCGTATAATATAATCATGAAGAAGGCACAAGCATATTTAAACCGTTTATTGATAGTTTCCATAGTGCTGACCGTGCTCTTTGTGGGGGGCATACCTTCCCTGATCGTGGGTGCGGTAAACGAGATATGGCCGCTGATGGGCGTGGGAATAGCCTGCACCGCGGTGGGCTTTTACGCAATGCCCGTGGCGTGGTCTATATACGCCTCCGCGCGCCCCGTAAAGCGCGTTGTGTATGCCGTGACGGAGGAACACCTTTACACCGTGCACGAGATTGCCCTGCAACTATCCATGGACGAACGCAATGTGAGGGCGCATCTCGACAAGTGCTTCAACAAGGGATTCCTCATCGGCTACAAGCGCGAAGGCGACAACATAGTGCTCAACGAAAACGTTGCGGCGGGCAAGAAGGAGATGTTTGCGGAGTGCCCCTATTGCGGAGCAAAATTTACATACACGCGCGACAACGCGCGCTGCCCCTACTGCGGTTCGCCCGTGGCGGAAAACAAGTGACGCGCAATCTGCGCGGCATGTACCGGATACCGCCGCGCATAATTTAAGACGACTAAAAACATAACGAGCGCCCGCACTTTAAAAGTGCGGGCGCTCTCTTTTTTATAACATCTGTTATGTTAGATCAACAGCATTCGGCCCCGAATATTCAACGACGAACTCCAGCCCGGAGGCATGGGAGACTACGCCCGCGCCAATTTCCAGACGGTGTTCGAGATAGTGATATCTGCCTATCGTATTGCCGTATTCATCCTCGAGAATGAGGTAATCTCCTCCGCCTAAAGGCCTTTCCCACGTGAAATCGATATCGACGTAATCGATATAATCGCCGAGGCCGTACGTATCGCCGTAATAAACAGTCATGCTGCCTTCGCCCTCGTCGTAACCCGTCTCTACCATTAAAAACCAATCGAGCTCGTAAGAATACCCTGCGGCTTCGACGATATCGCGGCCTTCATAGATGTTGTCATAGCCGATATAACCCACCTTATATTGCAGATTTATGTAGCCGAATTTGTCGGAGGTGATGTACAGCCCGACGTCGTTGAGGTTATCCACGTTGAAGTCGGACACCTTGAACAGTTGACTGAGCGGCAGGGAAATTGTCATAATCGTAGCACGTGACGTATATGCCGTCCAGCTCGATGGGGTTTTTGATGCTCAGATATATCGCCTCGGGGCCGGTATAGCGTATCTCCTTATAATCCACCGTATATTCTACGGTCTTTGTAACGCCGCCCACGGTGACGGACATGGTGAACGTGCCGGGCTCCTTGGTGCTGAAACCCTTTACCTCGACTTCGGAGAGGGAGACCTTCTTTTCGTCGCCGTCGGCATTCCTGAAGATGAGCGTGCCCGAAGGATTGGGCTCGTTTACATAAAACTCGTCGTCCACGGTGACGCTCTGCAAGGTATATTCGGTGAGATCGACTTCGTCCAAAGGAACGAGATCGGCGTTTTTATTGAGGGTGACGACGCAGACGACCACCACGACGGCAACCATGATGACGAGGAATATCGCCGCCCCTACCTTAGTTGATTTTTTTGAACGCGATGCCATAAACAACTCCTTTACTATATAATATTGGCGCGGTGCGGAGGCATACCCGGAACAGCATCTACATATTAAGTATACAGTACTTTTGGCACAAATGCAATACAAAAGCAAAAAAATATCAAAAAAATGCCGCATACGGCCATTACGCGCATTTATCAAAAGACATTGCATTTTTTTACGGCGCGGCAGAGCGTAAGCGGATAACAGGATTTACCCCTTTGGCGGGGCGCCCCGGTGAACAGTGCACTGCACTGTTCAGTTTGCGTTCCGACTTCTTCCCTACTATTTCTTCCGTTCGCAAACTGCTCGCTCCCGCTCGCACCTCCACCCTCAAATCCTGTATTTATTAGAAACGCACCAACGAAACAGCGGACGCCACAAGGCGTCCGCTGTTTCGTTGGTGCGGATAACAGGATTTGAACCTGCACGATTGCTCACGGGATTCTAAGTCCCGCGCGTCTGCCAGTTCCGCCATATCCGCATAGGGCGGCATATATGCCGCAGTTATCAGACTTAAAACAAAAAATAACTATATGCCGCCGCATTATAAAGGCGGCGACGCGGGCGGTTATGCGTCTTTGCCCGCTCTTTTATGTTGAACGCAATATATTATGCACTGAACGGCTATACAACAAATTTCCGCAAGCGCAATGCCGATACAATCTATGCCGACATCGCGCAGTGTTGCGCTGCGGCCGCCCACAAAGTACTGGTGGAGTTCATCCGTGCAGGCATATATCAGGCCGAATGCAAGCGAACAGAGCGCCGAAAGGAGGGCGCGCGAGGGCGAAGGCGCAGCCTTTACCCCCCACAGCGACTCCGCTAGCAGAAAGGACGAGAGCCCGAGGCAGAAATATAAAAACACGTGGGCCAGATTGCGTATGTTGAGCCCGAAGATTATCTTTACGTCGGTGACAGACTGCCCGGGCGGGATATCTATGCCCAGAATGCCTAAAAACCACCTGCCGAACCCCGTGCTGACGCCCGACGACTGCGTTCCGTTCTGCGAAGAGAATATAAAAATAGTTGTCATGACCGCGGCGGTTAAGAGCGCGGAGAGAATTATCTTTAATTTACGACTGATATCTATCACCTCCCGACAGAGTATACGCACATTTTTAAAAATTACGTTGGCAGGCGCATATTACGGGGGCAATATAATTTTTTACGTCATGCGGCCGTTAATTTGCGCCGCCCCTGTCCCCCGTGCCATTGAGCGCAGAGATAATGAGTTCATCGCACCTCAACATGATTTGCAGGCATTCGAACAACAATTCGTTTGCCTCCCTGTCCAGTCCGCCCTTCTTCATTCCGTCGTTGATTATTAGCGCGGCATAATTGAAGGATGAAAAGAGATTCTTTAAATTTTCCTCCACCGCGTGAAAATCGTTTGCGGACGACACATAAAAGTTGTATATATCCTGCAGCTTTTTGCTTGCGCCGTGAAAGACGGAGAGATTTTTATTTTTGTAGACGTCCTCTATATCGCCGTTAAATTTTGTTATGAGATCGATGAGGCGTACATCTTCAAAATTCACGTTTAACCCCCTGTATGCGATTATTATACCATACGGGCGCGCATTTGTAAACACGGAAGGGGACTAAATTGAATCTGCGGCGGCGAAATTTACTCCCGGCGGAAGGAAAAACGCCTCCCTCTCCGCCGCACACATCATAATACGCCGGCTGCAATAATTGTGTTACGGTACATTCCGCGCCGCAGGCGGAGCATTAGTACATATTCTACAAATCGGAGAACTATTTCTACGTATTGCAGAGCGTGCGGCGTGGCGTATAAATTTACAATACGCATTTATTTTGATATAATGGGTAAGAAAGTTAGGAGGACATATAGCACAATGAAGGACATCATCTTCAAGAGGCGCACGGAGCTGGGGCTGACGCAGCGCCGGCTTGCGGAAAAGCTGAATATATCCGATAAGGTAATTTCAAAATGGGAGACAGGCAAAAGTTTGCCGGATACATCTATGCTTGTGCCGTTAGCCGAAGCCCTGCAGATATCCGTTAACGAACTGCTGGACGACGGCGGAGCGGCGGCCGAACTCGACAAGACGGCCGCACGCGAGGCAGACCTTTGCTATAAAAATTGCTGCATAATTACAACTGCCATACAGATCGTTGCCGCAATCCTTATAATAGCAGGCAGAGTCCTTTGGGACAGGATTATCTATTATGAAGAAGATTTATCGAAAGCGACAGCGTATATCATGATTTCGCTAGGGGCACTCTGCGAAATTGCGGCAATTGCATTTTACCTTATAAAAAGGAATAATCTGCGCGCAAAATACCCGTCGCGTACCGATTGCGACAAAAAATACGTAAATATCATGCTGTGTTGCACATATCCGCTCGTCCTTGCGGTCATAATTGCATTTGTGGCGCTGCACGGCTTGAGCACATCTGAACAACTGATAACACTGGTCATATCCGCGGTAATAGCCGTATTGCCCTTTGCGGCTCTGTTTATATTGAATAAAAGGCGGAAAAGCTGAAGGACAGCCCCCTTGCACGCGGGCAACGGCCGGACGGCATTCCGAAGGTGATAAAGGCGAGCCGCATACAACCGCGCATAGGAAACTTTTCGCACGCCCGCGCATACCGTAAACAAAAGAATTTCTGCGTCTGCACGTAAGACGCTGACAAAGGCGTCCCTTTTATAGGGGCGCCTTTGAGCATAAATTCAGCCCGCCGCGCGGAAGATCCGCGCGGCGGGCGATAGCGATATACCGATTGGCGGATATATCCGCCCCTGTTTACGTCAGGCGGTGGTTTCTTCCGTCTCCTCTTCCTCCTCCTTGGGCTCTTCTTCGGCCTTGGGCGCAACGACGCTGTTATACGACGTGTTTATTACGGGGGACATGTTCTTGTAGTCCTTTACGCCCGTGCCGGCGGGAATGAGCTTGCCGATGATGACGTTTTCCTTGAGTCCCATGAGGGGATCGACCTTGTTCTTGATGGCGGCGTCGGTGAGCACCCTGGCCGTCTCCTGGAAGGAGGCTGCCGAAAGGAAGGAATCGGTGGAGAGCGCGGCCTTGGTTATGCCCAAAAGCACGCGCTTTTGCAGTGCGGGCGTGCCGCCGTTTTCGATGGCCTTCTGGTTTTCGGCTTCGACGGTGAACATATCAACCGTTTCGCCGGGGAGGAGACCGGTGGAACCGGCCGATTCTATCTTGACCTTTCTGAGCATCTGACGGACGATTATTTCCACGTGCTTATCGTTGATGTCAACGCCCTGCGAACGGTATACGGACTGAACCTGTTCGAGGAGGTAGTCCTGAACGCCCTTTACGCCCTGCACCCTGAGGATATCCTGGGGGAATACCGAACCGGAATTGAGCTGTGTACCCGGTTCGACGGCGTCGCCGTCCTTGACCTTGAGTTCGGCGTTGAAGGGAAGCTGATAATTCTTTTTGACTTCGCCCGAGACGGGATCGGTGACGATTACGTGCTTTAAGTTGTCGCTGTCGTCAATGGTGACGCGTCCCGATACCTCGCAGAGCGTTGCGCAGCCCTTAGGTTTGCGGGCTTCGAAGAGCTCTTCTACGCGGGGAAGACCTTGGGTTATGTCGCCCGTGGCGGCGATACCGCCCGTATGGAAGGTACGCATGGTGAGCTGCGTGCCGGGCTCGCCTATGGACTGCGCCGCAATTACGCCGACGGCCTCGCCGGGCATTACGGGGGTGTTGGTTGCCATATTCTTGCCGTAGCACTTTGCGCACACGCCGTAGCGCGAATTGCAGGTGAATACCGAACCGATGGAGACCTTTTCGATGCCGGCGGCGCCTATGCGCTTTGCAAGCTCGTCGGTGACGAAGCCGTTCATGGGAACGATGACTTCGCCCGTGGCGGGATCTACGACGTCTTCGGCCACGAATCTGCCCTGGATTCTGTCCACGAGAGTTTCGATGACTTCGCCGTTGGGGCCGATTATGGCCTTGACGGTCATGCCGCGGGGCTTTTTGCTGCCCGCCATGCAGTCGTCTTCGCGCACGATGACGTCCTGTGCGACGTCCACGAGGCGGCGGGTGAGATAGCCGGAGTCGGCCGTCTTTAACGCCGTATCGGCAAGGCCTTTGCGGCCGCCGTGCGAAGAGATGAAGTATTCGAGAACGGAGAGTCCCTGGCGGAAGCACGATTTTACGGGTACTTCTATCTTTTTACCCTGGGGGTTGACCATGAGGCCGCGCATACCCGAGAGCTGCTTCATCTGGTCGATGGAGCCGCGGGCGCCCGAATTAGCCATCATCCAGATGTGGTTGAACTTATCGAGCGATTTTTTGAGCTCTTCGGTGACGGCGTCGGTGGCGTCGTCCCATGCCTTGATGACGGCGTTGTAGCGCTCCTCTTCGCGCAGCAGACCGCGCTGGAACTTGCGCTCTATCTTGGATACCTTATCCTCCGTCTCCGCAACTATCTCCTTCTTTGCGGCGGGGATGTGCATATCGAATACCGACGTAGTTATCGCGCCGACGGTGGAATACTTGTAGCCGAGCGACTTTATCTTATCGAGCACGTCCGCAGCCTTGGGAGCGCCGCCCGTCTTGAAGGAGCGGTCTACTATGGTGCCGAGGTGCTTTTTGCCGACTGCGACGGCGCTGCCGAGGAATTCATACGAAATTTCGTATTTGAGGTAATCTTCGGGCTTTTCGCGCTTGACGAAGCCGAGATCCTGGGGCATCTGGTTGTTGAAGATTATTCTGCCCACCGTCGTCTTTACCGTGCCCTGCACGGTCTGGCCGCAGTAGGGGGAATTTTTATCTTCGATGGTGACGGTGCGGCGGACAAAAACTTCATCCTGCATGTGAACCTGATTGGTCTGGTATGCCATCATGACTTCGTCTTCGGAGATATACGCGCCGGGGATATACTTTTCGGCGCCCTCGTCGCCTTCGGCGCACTCGTAGTATCTGTCGCCGCTCCAGCGGTAGTACTTGCCCTCTTCGCGGCGGATGATCGTAAGATAGTATGCGCCCAATACCATATCCTGCGCGGGCTGCATGACTGGCTTGCCGTCAGACAGCTTTAAGATATTGTTGCAGGAGAGCATGAGGAAGCGGGCTTCGGCCTGGGCTTCGATGGAGAGGGGCACGTGAACGGCCATCTGGTCGCCGTCGAAGTCGGCGTTGAACGCCGTACATACGAGGGGGTGGATCTTAATCGCCCTGCCTTCGATGAGGACGGGTTCGAATGCCTGTATGGACAGGCGGTGGAGCGTGGGAGCGCGGTTGAGGAGCACGGGGTGATCCTTGATTACCTCTTCGAGGACGTCCCAGACGAAGGGCTTTGCCTTTTCGACGGTGCGCTTTGCGCTCTTTATGTTGTGGCACTGGCCGCTTTCGACCAGTTTTTTCATTACGAAGGGTTTGAAGAGCTCTATGGCCATCTCCTTGGGGAGACCGCACTGATAGAGTTTGAGTTCGGGGCCGACGACGATTACCGAACGGCCGGAATAGTCTACGCGCTTGCCCAAAAGGTTCTGACGGAAGCGCCCCTGCTTGCCGCGGAGCATACCCGAAAGGGACTTGAGCTCGCGGTTGGAAGGCCCAGAGAGCGCCCTGCCGCGCCTGCCGTTATCGATGAGGGCATCGACGGCCTCCTGAAGCATACGCTTTTCGTTCTTGACAATCATGTCGGGCGCACCGAGCTCTATCATGCGCTTCAGGCGGTTGTTGCGGTTTATTACCCTGCGGTAGAGGTCGTTGAGGTCGGAGGAGGCAAACCTGCCGCCGTCGAGCTGAACCATGGGCCTGAGTTCGGGGGGAAGAACGGGAAGAACGGTGAGTATCATCCATTCAGGGCGCTGGTTGCTCTTGCGGAAGGCATCGAGGATCTCTATCCTCTTTATGGCCTTAACCTTCTTTTGCGAAGCCGAATTCTTTTCTATTATAGCCCTTGTGGCCTCGCACTCCTTGTCGAGATCGACGGCCATGAGGAGTTCGCGGATGGCCTCGGCGCCCATGCCGACCTTGAGCCCCGTTTTGGAGCTTTCGCCGTACTGTTCTTCGATTTCGCGCAGTTCCTTATCGTTGATGACCTGCTTGTATTCGAGGGTGGGCACCGTGCCGGGATCGATGACGACGTAGGCGGCGAAGTAGATTACCTGCTCCAGCGCCTTGGGCGACATATCGAGAATGAGGCCTATCCTTGAGGGCACGCCGCGGAAATACCAGATGTGCGATACGGGCGCGGCGAGTTCGATGTGCCCCATGCGCTCCCTTCTTACCTTGGAGCGGGTGACTTCGACGCCGCACTTTTCGCAGATGACGCCCTTGTAGCGGATGCGCTTGTACTTGCCGCAGTGGCATTCCCAGTCCTTCATGGGGCCGAAGATGCGTTCGCAGAAGAGGCCGTCGCGTTCGGGCTTTTGGGTTCTGTAATTTATGGTTTCGGGCTTGGTTACTTCGCCCTTGGATAAACTTCTTATCTTTTCGGGGGAAGCCACGCCGATTTTAATGGAACAAAAATCGTTTAATTCAAACATTATAACAACCTCCCTTTACTCTTTGTCGTCCTCGTCCTTGCCGGCGTCGTCATCCTCGTCTTCGTCCTCGTCGGTATCGAAGAGAGTGTACTTGTCGCCGAGCTCGTCATCGTCGCCGAAGTCATCCACGTCCTCGTCGGAGAAGAGCTCCTTGGAGGCGAAATCTTCGTCCTCGTCCGTATCGAAGAGCTGGAAGCCATCGAGATCGCTCTCGTCGTCGAGCACGGCGGAGCCGCCGCCGAGGTCGAATTCTTCGACGGGCGTTGCGCTCTCGCGCTCCTCCGCCTCGCGGGCGTTGGCCGTGGGAATGGCTTCGTCCTCGTCGTCGAGTTCGCGGATGATGAGTTCTTCGCCGCTTTCGGTGAGCACCTTCACGTCGAGCGCGAGCGACTGCAGTTCCTTTAAGAGCACCTTGAACGCTTCGGGTATGCCTGGTTCGGAGATGTTGTTGCCCTTGACTATGGATTCATACGTCTTTACGCGGCCGACGATGTCATCCGATTTGACGGTGAGTATTTCCTGAAGGATGTGCGCCGCGCCGTAGGCTTCGAGCGCCCACACTTCCATTTCGCCGAAGCGCTGACCGCCGAACTGGGCCTTGCCGCCGAGGGGCTGCTGGGTGACGAGGGAGTAAGGGCCGATGGAGCGGGCGTGGATCTTGTCGTCCACGAGGTGGATGAGCTTTATCATGTACTGCACGCCGACGGTTACGCGGTTTTCAAACGGTTCGCCCGTGCGCCCGTCGTACACCTGTATCTTGCCGTCCACCTTACCTTCGGGGTTGAGTATGTTGTTTTCTTCAAAGAGCTGTTTTATATCCTGCTCGGTGGCGCCGTCGAATACGGGGGTGGCTATCTTCCAACCGAGCTGTTTGCAGACGAGCCCCAGATGCACTTCGAGCACCTGGCCGATATTCATTCGGGAGGGCACGCCGAGGGGGTTTAAAACTATCTGCAGGGGAGTGCCGTCGGCGAGGAAGGGCATGTCTGCCTGGGGCAGCACGCGCGAAATTACGCCCTTGTTGCCGTGGCGGCCGGCCATCTTGTCGCCCACCTGCACTTTGCGCTTCTGCGCGATGTATACGCGAACGAGCTTGTTTACGCCGGGCGAAAGTTCATCCTTGTTTTCGCGGGTGAACACCTTTACGTCCACAACTATGCCGCCTTCGCCGTGGGGAACTTTTAAGGAGGTATCCCTTACTTCCCTTGCCTTTTCGCCGAAGATGGCGCGGAGCAGCCTCTCTTCGGGCGTGAGTTCGGTTTCGCCCTTGGGGGTTACTTTGCCGACGAGTATGTCGCCCGTGGTGACTTCGGCGCCGATGCGGATTATGCCGTTTTCGTCGAGGTCTTTGAGCGCGTCCTCCGAGACGTTGGGGATGTCGCGCGTAATTTCCTCTTCGCCCAGCTTTGTGTCGCGGGCTTCGGTTTCGTGCTCTTCGATGTGAATGGAAGTGAACACGTCGTCCTGCACGAGCTTTTCGGAGATGAGGATGGCGTCCTCATAGTTGTAGCCTTCCCACTCCATGTAGCCGATGAGGATGTTCTTGCCGAGGGCGAGTTCGCCGTTGTTTGTGGCGGGGCCGTCGGCTATTATTTCGCCCTCCTCCACTCTGTCGCCCGTGTTGACTATGGGGCGCTGGTTGAGGCAGGTGTTCTGGTTGGAGCGTTCGAACTTCTTTAACTTGTATTCGGCGATAAAGCCGTCCTCTTCCCTTATCTTGATGAGGTCGGAGGCGCAGCCGACTACAACGCCCGCCTTTTTGGCGCGCACCATTACGCCCGAATCGCGGGCGATTGCAGCTTCGATACCTGTGGCGACTATAGCCGATTCGGTCTTCATGAGGGGAACGGCCTGGCGCTGCATGTTGGAGCCCATGAGGGCGCGGTTGGTATCGTCGTTTTCAAGGAAGGGGATGAGCGCCGTTGCAACAGATACGAGCTGCTTGGGCGATACATCCATATAGTCTATCCTTTCGGGAGGGAGCTCGGTTATGAGATCCTTATGGCGGCAGCCGACGTGCGCGTTGACGAAGTGGTTGTTTTCGTCGAGGGGCTCGTTGGCCTGCGCCACGGTGTGCTTATCCTCCTCGTCGGCCGTCATGTAATCGACGACGTCCGTTACGGTGGGAACGCCCTCTTCGTTCTTGACGACTCTGCGGTAGGGCGACATGATGAAGCCGTACTCGTTTACCTTGGAGAAGGTTGCGAGCGAGGAGATGAGGCCGATATTCTGTCCTTCGGGAGTCTCTATGGGGCAGAGACGGCCGTAGTGCGAATAGTGGACGTCGCGCACTTCGAAGGTGGCTCTGTCGCGGTTGAGGCCGCCGGGGCCGAGCGCGGACAGCTTGCGCTTGTGCGTAAGCTCTGCGGCGGGGTTGGTCTGATCCATGAACTGCGAGAGCTGTGAAGAGCCGAAGAATTCGCGAATGACCGCAGACACGGGGCGGACGTTGACGAGGCCGGAGGGCGTGACTTCCATCGCGTCCTGCGTGGCCATGCGCTCCTTGATGAGCTTTTCGAGGCGGGAGATGCCTATGCGGAGCTGGTTTGTGAGGAGTTCGCCCACCGAACGCACGCGGCGGTTGCCGAGGTGGTCGATGTTATCTATCGTGCCGATGCCGTACTGGAGATCGATATTGGTGGATATCGCGGCGACGATGTCGTCCACGGTGATGTGCTTGTGGTTGAGCTTTTCGACTACGGGCTTGACGGCCTTTCTGTCTTCGGGCTCGAGTTCGGTCTTGTCGCTTTCGAGAAGTTCGGCGAACTTTTTGCACGCTTCTACAAATCTCACGCGCTGATCTCTGCGGCGCTCCCTGTTCTTCTTCTCCTCGGGCTTTTCGTCGTCGGAGGCGGGGATCTCTTCGCAGTAATAGACTGCGTTTATGCGGTCGAGATACTTTTCGGCAACCTGCTCGCACGACTGCGTTTTGCACTCTTCGGCAAGCTCCTTCATGAAGAGGAAGTTGGGAAGATATATCGTGGGCAGAAGGCCGAACATCTTGGGGTTCTTATCGGATACCGCGCTGAAGTTTACGGTGTTGTTTGCGATTATCTTGTGCTTGATCTGCCCCTGAACGGGATCGTTTACCCATACGAACACTTCGTTCACGCCGGCATCCTGAATGGCCACGGCGCGGGCTTCGTTTTCGACGACTTCCCCCGCATGGGCCATGATCTCGCCCGTCTGGGGATTGACGACGTCCTCCGCCAGCTTGCAGCCGGGAAGACGGTAGGCGAGGTTGAGCTTTTTGTTGAACTTGTACCTGCCGACCTTTACGACGTCGTATCTGCGGGGATCGAAGAAGAGATTGTTGAGGTGCTGCTTTACCGACGCTTCCGTGGGGACTTCGCCGGGGCGGAGACGGCGGTAGAGCTCTATGAGGCCGTCGCTTTCGGACTTTGTGGTGTCCTTGGCGATGGTGTTTTCTATCATTTTATCGTCGGCGAAAAGATTTAAGATTGTTCTGTCCGAACCGAAGCCGAGCGCGCGCAGAAGGACGGTTGCGCAGATCTTGCGCTTTCTGTCCACGTGCACCCACAGAACGCCCTGGGCGTCCTGTTCGAATTCGAGCCATGCGCCGCGGTTGGGGATGACGGTAGTGCCGAACATCTCCTTGCCCGTCTTGTCCACTTCCTTTGCGTTATACGCGCCGGGCGAGCGGACGAGCTGCGAAACTATTACGCGCTCCGCGCCGTTGATGATGAAGGAGCCCGAATCGGTCATGAGGGGGAATTCGCCCATGAAGACGTCCTGATCGATGACCTCGTCCTTGACCTTGTTGACCAGCCTGACTTTGACGTGCATGGGGAGCGCGTAAGTTGCGTCGCGGTTGCGGCACTCCTTTTCGTCGTACTTGGGCTTTTCGTCGAACCAGTGGTCGAGGAAATAGAGCTCGTAGTGGTCGGAATAGTCGGTTATCGGCGAAAAATCTTCAAAAACTTCGCCTATGCCCTCGTTTATGAATGTGGCATAGCTCGATTTCTGAATTTCAACGAGATCGGGGATGTCGATTACTTCGTTGATCTTGCCGAATTTGCGCCTTTCCGTTTTGCCATACTTGTGAACGGGTAAATTCATTAAAGTTTCAAACGCTCCTTTAAATTTTTCTTACCGCGGGAACACGCAGTACTGCGCGGCGCCGCGGCGCTTCACAATGGCGATTATGCGTATATATCTTTTCACCGCAAACAATCGATAATGTCTGACTGAATTTAAAAAAAATTTTGATTTGCGGCCGCGGACGGCGGCCGCCCGAAGGCGTTGCGCAAAAAAATTTACAAAAGCTATTGACAAATTCCGCACGGACGGGAAATTTGCAGACCGCGATATTTTTTTGCAAAACGGGCTTTACAAACGGCGATTTTTGTTATATAATTCTATATATAAGGCGACGTCCGGAAGCCCCTCCGGATTGTGTGCGCAGATGCCGCAAAATTGTTTAAAATACGTAAAAATGGACATAATGCGCATTGTAATACATTATAGTATTATATTTCCTTTGAAAAATAAAGTCAAGCATATTTGAGGCGCCTTTTCCAAAAAGATAAAAATGCCGCCCGGAGAGGGGCGCAAAGGCGCACAAAAGGGACAATCCGACACATGGAATCGATGAGAATAGACAAATTTTTAAAAGTTTCGCGCATTTTAAAGAGGCGCACCGTCGCGCAGGAGGCCTGCGCGGGAGGCAAGGTGAGCGTGAACGGCAGGGACGCGAAGCCGGCTCACCAGGTAAAGCCGGGCGACGTTGTAGAGATAACCTATGCCACGGGAACGCTGAAATTTAAAGTTCTGGCCGTAAAGCAGACGACGAAAAAGGACGAGGCCGCAGGACTGTACGAAATAATCTGACGTCGGCCCGCCGGCGGCGAACATATCCGCATTGACGGGGACACCCCCGCTCCGCCTACAGAGGCGCGCCGCCGAAGATGATGTTCGGTAGAGCCCGCACACGTCATCTTGAGCGCAGCCGAAAAATCTCAATGTTTGGGTATGCAAGGGAATATTATTTTTAACAATACCCTTTCGGCTTGCTTTGCAAGCCACTTCCCCTTTGCAGGGGCAGCTTTATTGCGGCGGAAATTGTTGACGCCTTGTTGCAAACGGACTTTGAGATTTCTCCACTCGCTTCGCTCGGTCGAAATGACAAGTAAAGGGATAGAGCTGAAATGACTTGGAGGGCATCCGGGTTTGAGATCTCTCCGCTTCGCGCGCAATATGCGCGCTCCAGTCGAAATGACAGGAAATGGGCAAAGTTGAAATGACATTAGAGTGATGTTTT
>CALVLX010000054.1 GCA_944341195.1 uncultured Clostridia bacterium | reverse complement strand
AACTGCGCTTCAAGGGCGAGCTTACAAAGTTTGTCAACCCCGAACCGGACGACGACATTCAGCCGCCCGATTACGGTGGGGACGAGGGCTCTTACGCCCCGCCGCCCGAAGACTTTTCGGACGAACCGCCCTTTGATTGATTTTTACAGCCCGCGCGCTCTGCCGCGGACGCAAGAGGGATAAATATGCAAACGGTAATCTCGCCCATTGACGAGCAGTCGCTTGAAAGAGCTAAAAATATAATATCATCCGGCGGTCTCGTCGCCTTTCCGACGGAGACTGTTTACGGGCTGGGTGCCGATGCGCTCAACGAAGAGGCGGTGAGGCTGATATATGCAACAAAGGGCAGGCCTTCGGATAATCCGCTCATTGTGCACGTACATAAGGATTTTGATATCACGCGCCTCGTCTGCGATATTCCCGGATATGCCCGCCTGCTCGCGGAAGCCTTTCTGCCCGGCCCTCTCACGATGGTCTACAAAAGCAGGGGAGTTGTCTGCCCTGCCGTCTCCTGCGGGCTGGATACCCTCGCTGTGCGCGTGCCATCCCACGACGGGGCGCAGCGCTTTTTAAGCTATCTCGATATTCCCGTCGCGGCGCCCAGCGCCAACGTTTCAAAGCACGTAAGCCCCGTAACTGCCCGCCATGTCTATGACGACCTCAACGGCAAAATACAGCTCATTTTGGACGGCGGCAAGTGTGCGGGCGGAATAGAGAGCACGGTGCTCGACTGCACGGGTAAAGTTCCGTGCATTCTCCGCAGCGGACTCATTACGCGCGACATGGTGGCTCAGGTGGCCGGCGAATGCGACGAATACCATATGGCGGCCGGCGAAAAAGTGCGTTCCCCCGGCATGAAGTACAAGCATTATTCGCCGCGCTGCAAAACAGCTCTCTTTAAATACGAGGACAGGTTTTTAGCTCTTGACCGGTACAGAGAGTGTACCGCACAGGGCTCAAGAGCCGTCATTATGTGCGACGACGCAGTCGCCGCCGATATGGAGGACGCGCGTATTCTCTCCCTCGGCTCAAGCGAGAGCGATATCGCGTCCAATCTCTACGACAAACTGCGCGAAGGCGAAAAAATTGCCGACATCATTATCGCTGTGGCACCCCTTAAACAGGACGGCGTTATGGTGGGAGTGATGAACAGACTTACAAAGGCGTGTGGCTGAAATGAAGAGGAAGAAGATACTTTTCGTCTGCACAGGCAATACATGCCGCAGCCCCATGGCCGAAATGATCCTGCGCGCGGGCATAAAGGCGCGCAAGATAAAGTGGTGGGATGTGGCTTCATGCGGCGTCCATGTCCACAAGGGCGATAAAATCAATGAAAATACGCTGCTTGCCCTTGCCGAGTCTGGCGTGCCCGTCAGGGAAAAATTTGCGCCCAGACAGCTCAAACAGAAGTTCATCGAGAGCAGCACTCTTGTCGTCACCATGACGGAGCCGCACAGGCAGATGCTTGAAGACTGCGGAAACGTTGTTTGCATAAGTTCGTTCTGCGGCATAGAAGTACCCGATCCCTACGGCGGCGGCATGGATGCCTACAGGCTGACGCGGCGGGTGCTCTCTATGGCCTGCGATAAAATAATAGATAATTATATTTTAAAATACGAGGAATAAACATGAAAATTGCCATCGCGTGCGACCACGGCGCACTCAATCTCAAACGACAGATAATTTCCTACCTTGAAGAAAAAGGCTATGAGTACGTCGATTTCGGCACAAACTCTTTCGATAGCTGTGATTATCCCGATTTTGCCCTTCCTGCGGCCGAAGCCGTTGCCGACGGCTCGTGCGAAAGAGGCATCGTAGTATGTTCCACAGGCATAGGCGTCTCCATTGTCGCAAACAAGGTGCCCGGCATTCGCTGCGCACACTGTCACGACAGCTACTGCGCAAAGTATACCCGCCTGCACAACGATGCCAACATGCTCGCCATTGGGGAAAAGGTCGTTGGTGTCGGCTATGCCCTTGAAATTGTCGAAACATTCCTCACAACCCCGTTCGAAGGGGGACGCCATCAGCGCAGAGTGGATAAAATCACCGCTGTAGAAAAAAAGTACTGCAAATAACTTCTCCGGGACGCGCTTTTACGCCGCTTGTGCCTTGCCTCATTGCTTACAAAAATTCAACGGAAAAATTTATTGGATTTTTCCGTAAATTTTTGCTCATTTTACTTTACTTCAGTACTGTGATAAAGTATAATATAATAAAATATTTTTGGTGGTCATTATGGTCGGTATGAAAGAAAATTCAGATCAACTCGATCTTCTCTGTGATATCTTATTGAAATTAAAGACGCGCGAGGACTGTCAGGCCCTGCTGTACGATCTGTGTACATACAAGGAGCTGGAACAGATGGCTCAGCGCGCCTACGCCGCAAAACTCTTTCTCGAGGGCAAGACCTATAACGAGATCATTTCCGAAACGGATATTTCAAGCACTACGCTTTCGCGCATCTCCCGTTCTATAGCCCACGGCAGCGGCGCATACAAAAAATTCATCGATTATAACGGTAAAAAGTGATGTATTGCGTGAAGGGTGAAGACAGATTGCTGTCCGAGCTTGCCTCCCTGTATGAAAGCAGGGGATACACGCGCTACAAGCCCGGCTGTTTTGAAGATTATTCTCTGTATCTCGAGAACATAGATTTCCTCATAAGCAAAAACGTCATAGCCTTCGGCGGGGCGGAGGGGCGTTTGCTCGCGCTCCGTCCGGACGTAACTCTCTCCGTGATAAGCCATCTGCGCAACGACGAGCCCACGTCAAAACTTTTCTATGCCGAAAAGGTCTACCGCCG